>JACQWM010000036.1 GCA_016209275.1 Candidatus Omnitrophota bacterium | reverse complement strand
GTGGTGGAGTCCAATGTCCATCCCGATCACCGTGTTCACTGCGATGGATGTCATCGCGGCACCTCCTGTCGGTTGGTGCCAGTATGACAGCGTTCAAGCGACCCAGCGTTTTCATGCTATCACCCCCTGCGAGTTCGCCGAAGGCGATGCGCGGCTGTTGGCCGCACCTGCCGCTTCGCGGCAGCCCCGCAGGGAGTGGGATGAGACGACTCGCCGCGCGAAGCTTGACCGGCCTGTTGGGCCTGGCCCTCCTGTTTGGCAGCGGCGGATCGATCAGGGCGGAGAAAACTCCGACACCAACCTCTGGGACGCTTCTTTCAGCAGATCACGACCCCCTTCGAAAGACCATCGCCAATGCCAAGGCCTACGCCCCCAGCCAACTCATCGTCAAGTACAAGTCCTCGGTGACCCAGTGCGTCCATTGTCTGCTGGCCAAGAAGCAGAAGTTCGCGCATGCCACGACCGACGCTTCGGATTCTCTGGATCGGCTCAACCAGCAATGCCAGATCCGTGGCGCGAAAGCGCTCTTCGTCCACCGCTGCGGCAAATCCACGCTGACCGCCCAGGCCGACCAGCGGCGTCAGCGTGATACCCTCCACCGCCAATTTGCCAAACGTCACCGGCGCGTCTCCCAAACCCAAGAAGAAAATCTCCCCGATCTGACCAACGTCTATGTTCTAGATGTGGATCCGAAGCAAGACGTGAAAAAGCTCTGCGCGCTGTATGCCCAGGATCCTCATGTGGAATATGCTCAGCCGAATTACAAAATCATGAAGCGCGATGCTCCCAATGATCCTTTCTACCTCTCCAACAACTCCTGGGGTCAGGGCTATGACGATCTGTGGGGGTTGAAAAAGATCGACGCCGAAGGCGCTTGGGCTTCGACTCAGGGAGCCGGAGTGGTGGTGGCCGTTGTTGATACAGGTCTTGATTACACCCATGCTGATATCGCCGCGAACGTCTGGACCAATCCCGCCGAAGCGAATGGAACGCCCGGAGTGGATGACGACCAGAATGGCTATCTCGATGACGTCCGTGGATGGGACTTTGCCTATGGGGACAACGATCCCAAGGATGGCGAGGGACATGGCACGCATGTGGCTGGGACGATTGCCGCCGCTGGCAATAATGGCATTGGTGTCGTCGGCGTCGCCTATCACGCCAACATCATGGCCGTGAAGGGGCTTGATGATACCGGCTCAGGGTACACCAGTGATTTAGCGAACGGGATTGTCTACGCGGCCAGCAACGGGGCCGATGTGATCAACAACAGCTGGGGATGTAGTGATCCATGCCCCGCCAATCCGACGATTGAGAAAGCTGTTACCACGGCCATGGGGTTAGGATCGGTCGTCGTCTTTGCTGCAGGCAATGGCAATGACGATGTGGCCTTGTACAGCCCGGAGAATATGATCGATCCAAAACCGATCGTGGTCGCCTCCGTGGATCATTTTGATCAACGCAGCACGTATTCCAGTTTTGGGACCACGGTGGATGTGGCAGCTCCTGGTGGTGACAGCGGTCCTGGGTGTTCCGATTTTTCGTCTCAAAATATTTTGTCGCTACGTGCCGCAGAGACTGACGGCTACGCGGCGTGCGGCTCGAATTGGGTCGGACAAATGGTGGTGAGTAACAACTATTATCGTGCGCGCGGCACGAGCATGGCCGCTCCTCATGTCAGTGGCGTGGCTGCCTTATTGATTGCTTCACAACCCGCATTCACGATCAATGATATCAAGGAGCGTCTGGCTGGCTACAGCGTTGAGCGAGGAGCTCCGGGGCATGATCCGCAGTATGGGTTCGGTCGAATCAATGCGCATGAAGCGGTCCGCGGGCAAGCGAACTACCAACTGGCCAGAATTATTTGGCCGCGATCCGGCTCATTGAATGGTCGCACGGTGACCGTTCGCGGTACGGCGGCAGCGAAAGCATTCAATCGCTACGACATTTTTGTCGGCCAGGGAGCCGCGCCCACGGCATGGCAGACGACGGGTGTAACGCTCACAAATGGCGGCACGAGCAAAGTCATTGATGGCATCCTTGGCACGTGGGATGCGTCAAGCGTCAGCAGCGGTGACTGGACGTTCCGTCTTGTGACAGCAGATGCCTTAGGGGTGAGCGTTGAGCATCGCGTGACCATGACGGTTGATCCATCACTGTTGGGTGGATGGCCACAGCAGGTTGGCTATGGCGGAGGCAGCTACAACTCGAGCATGGTGGTGGGCGATCTTGATGGCGATGGAACATTAGAGGTCGTCAGTGGCTCTTACGAAGGGTACCTGTATGCCTGGCATGCGGATGGCATGCGCATGGCTGGTTTTCCGGTCTATGTGGGGGGCTGGAATGGGGATGCCCTAACACCGTCATTGGGTGATGTCGATGGCGACGGCAAGCTCGAGGTTGCTGTCGGTGCAAATTCCACGCATCCCTCGGGGGTGGGTCCAACGCCTGATCTGCATTTGCTTCGATTTGATGGCACCGAAATGCCAGGCTGGCCGAAAACCTCGGCAAATTATATTTCGGATCCGATTACATTGGCCGATTTGGACGGGAATGGCGATCTGGAATTAATCTTCGGAGAAGAAGATTGGAAAGTGCATGCCTATCACCACGACGGGACACCGGTGACCGGATGGCCGGTGAGCGTTGACAATGGTCAAAACGTCTCCGGAGCAGCGGTAGGAGATGTCGACGGAGATCATGGGCCTGAAATCATCATCGCCAACGATGAGCAATTGTATGTGTGGCACGCTGATGGGACTCGGATGCCGGGTTGGCCCAAGATGCTGGGGAATAACGGAATCTCCCAGCCGGTGCTTGCTGATCTTGATGGTGACGGCAAGCAGGACATCATCGTCAGTATCAGTGAGATTGTGAACAACCAGGTGACGTTTGCCTTGCGCGTGTTGCGAGGCGATGGCTCCGCCTTTCCTGGTTGGCCTCAAGCGACGGCGGGGAGCAGTCGATTATGCGTTGGAAATCTCGCGGGAGATGCGAAGCCGGAACTTGTTGCTGTCGGAAACGATAATTATCTGCGAGTGTTCCAAACGGATGGAACGGCGCTTCCGGGATGGCCGCGCAGTTTTGGATTTTCTAATCCAGCCTGGGTCAGCACTTGTACGATCGGCGATATTGATGGAGACGGCCAACAAGAAGTGGTCGTGCCAGCCAGCGATGGTAGCACTCAGAATTTTCTCTACGCATTTCGTGCGGATGGCACCCTTCTTTCCGGTTGGCCAAAATCGCACGTCGATTATTTTCAATCCCCTGCGCTGACGGATCTTGATCGCGATGGCCATGTGGATGTGATCGCGATGGCCCCGTATGAAGGAACCGCGGGCGTCGATGTGTATGTCTGGGGTCTGGCGAGTGCCTACGATTCGCAACACATGGACTGGCCGATGTATGGCCAAAATCCAGCCCACACTTTCCTCTGGAATCCTCAGCTGTCCGCCCCATCGTGCGCTTCTCCGTTGGCGACGTTTGATGCTACGTTACAAACTCCGGCGTGCCGTCTTGGAGGCTGCGCTCGCTGCGACTCCTCAACGTTGCTTGATAGCCGAGGGACCATTGGCGGTAAATCCGAGGCGAACCAACCGAATACGATCGCCTCCAGCTGCGCCGACGGGTTGAGTGGAACGTATCATTCCGACGAAAGCATTGATCAGCTCATTGTGCGGACGGTTGACGGCTCAGCCTTAGCGCCGGGGAAGAATGCGATCGTCGATGCGACGGTGTGGTGCTGGGGAACGAGCGATTATCTGGATCTCTATTACACAGCAGACGCCACGTCCCCGTCGTGGACTCCCATCGCGACAAATCTCCAGTGTGCTGCTAGCAGTCAAACAAAGACGTTCAGTCAATCATTGACGCTGGTGAATGCGCAAGGACTTCATGCCGTGCGCGCCCAATTCCGCTATGGAGGCGCTGCCTCGACGTGTACCGTCGGTTCCTACAATGACCATGATGATCTGGTTTTTCAAGTGGGCACGACCACTAACCGCCCTCCGACCTTAAATCCGATTGGCAACAAAACCATCGATGAAGGGCAGCCTTTCTCAATGACGTTGACCGCAAGCGATCCGGATGGCAATTCGTTGACATTTATCGGAACCAACCTTCCAACGGGTTCGACATTGAACCCGACAACAGGGCTATTTAGCTGGACGCCGGCCTTTAATCAATCCGGCACGTACGGCATCACCTTTACCGTGAAAGATCCCGGCGGCTTATTGGATTTTGAGTCGATCACGATCGTCGTGAAGAATGTCAACAATCGCGCGCCGACTTTAGGGACCGTGAGCAATAAGACCGTCAACGAAGGACAAGTCCTCTCCTTTACTCTTTCGGCGAGCGATCCGGATCAAGATCCTCTGACGTATACCATGAGCCCGACGCCGCAGGGCGCTTCGCTCAATGCAGCGACGGGATTGTTTTCGTGGACCCCAGGGTTTCGACAAGCTGGGACATACCCGGTCACCTTTACGGCCAAAGACCCGTTCGGGTTATCCGCCACGCAAACGACGACGATCACGGTCGTGGATATCCCGAATCAAGCGCCGGTGTTAACGCCGATTGGCAACCGATCCGTAGATGAGGGGGATCCTCTGACGATTGCGCTCTCAGCTACTGATCCTGAGAATGACCCGCTGACATTCTCGGTCACCGGCGTCCTGCCCACCGGGGCGTCATTGACGGCATCGGCAGGAACGTTTTCCTGGACCCCAGATTTCACGCAAGCCGGTAGCTATACGGTGACGTTTCGGGTCAGTGATGGGGCGTTGTTTGATGAGGAGACGATGAGCATTTTCGTCGTCGATGCCACGCCTCGCTTTGTGACCATCGTGGCTCCGAATGGAGGGGAAGTCATCCGAGCTGGGGAAGTCTATCCGATTCGGTGGAAGGGCAATCGCATCGACACCGTGGCCATCATGTTCGAGTGGTGCGATAGTTGCGGGAGTTGGATTGAGTTCAGCCTGCCAGCCGCACCGCTCTACGATGCCGTCCGGGATGAGTATCGATATCTATGGCACGTTCCTTCAACATTCACCACGCTGCCGATGCAAGCAAAGATCGAAATTTGGGGTTTTCAGAGTCAGCGAACGGTCACCGATCAATCAGATAACTGGTTCACCATCCTGGCCAATTTGTATGCGCCGGTGTTGGTTCCTATCAACAGCAAGACCGTGACTGCGGGGAGTCCCATATCTTTTACGCTTGTGGCGGTCGATGGAGACAATGATTCCCTCGTCTATGGTCACAACGGATTACCGACAGGGGCATCGCTGAATGTGTCGACAGGGGTCTTTGGCTGGACGCCAACACCCGAACAAGTCGGCAGCTATCCGATCATTTTTTCGGTCAGTGACGGGCTCGCCTCAGATACGGAAGCCGTTACCATCACGGTGACTGCCGGAAGCCCTCCAACACTTAACCAGCCACCAGTGCTTGCTCCGATCGGAAACAAAACCGTGAAAGGATTAAAGCCGTTGACGTTTACTGTCTCTGCCACCGATTCGGACAGCTCCGCCTTGTCGTTTACCGCCGAGTGGTTACCCGCCGGAGCCTCCTTTAATCCCTCGACACGCGTCTTTTCATGGACGCCGAATCTCCAATTAGGCACGTATCAAATGGCCTTTACGGTCAGCGATGGCGTCTCAAGCGATTATGAAATCATCACCGTCACTGTGGTCGATCCTGGTCCTGAAAGTCTCACCTTTATTGCTCCCGCCGGAGGAGAAACGTTGCATCAAGGCCAATTGTATCGCATTCGGTGGCAGGGGAATCGATTGCTCTCATTTACCATCGGCTACTCTGCCTGTGAGGGGTGCTTGGAGTGGATCAATTTCGATACGCCGGGAACCTATGATCCACTGACAGATCAATATTGGTATGATTGGCCAATCAATATTTCGTCGGGATATTTTCCACTGCCTCGGCAGGTCAAAATTGAAATCATCAGCGGTGGACACGCGTATGATTCCAACCCCTTCACCGTCTTGCCAGCGAATCGCCCGCCGGTATTGGAACCTATTGGGAACAAGATTATGAACGAAGGGCAATTCATCGAATTTGATGTTGTGGCGACCGATCCCGATGGTGACACCGTCAACTATAGCCTCCAAGGCTTGCCTCCTGGGGCCCAATCGGTCTTTATGGAGCAACCGAATAGACTGCACGTAAGTTGGACCCCAACGTATCTTCAAGCTGGGCAATACTCCCTGACCGCAGAGGCCAGAGATGGCAACCCGCCCGATGGCCTCGTCGATCAAGAGACCTTTACGATTACCGTCACCAACGTCCCCCAGCCTCCCGTCATGGACGCCATTGGAAATAAGACGGTTGAAGAAGGGCAGCTGCTGACGTTCAAAATCACCGCCTCAAATCCTAACAATGCAACGCTGCGGTTCTCAAGCGACTCGCTGCCACCGGGAGCGGCTTTACGGGCCGTCAGCGGCGTGTTTACCTGGGTTCCCAGCGCGACGCAGATCGGCACTCGAGAGGTGACGATTACAGTTACAGATTCACTGGGCGAGTCGGATTCGGAAACCATCCTGACCACGGTCACCAGCTCCAAGAGCTGCAAACCTTCAGTGGCCAGCTACGATGCAACGCTGAACGCGCCGAGCTGTGCTTCGTCTAGCTGTGGGTGCGCGAGCGATGCCCTGTACAGCCGAGCCTCGATCAAGAAAATTGCTGAACTGAACCAGCCGAACACGCTGCAGAGCGCCTGTGCGGATGGCGTGTTCGGCGACTATCAAGCGGACGCCAGTGTCGAATGGATCACAGTGCGCAGTCCCAATGGAACGCCGCTGACGGCTGGCGAGACGGCGACGCTTGATGTGGTCGTCTGGTGCTCTTCCAATACGGCAGATAACATCGATCTCTACTACACCTCCCAGGCGAATGCGCCCTCGTGGGTGCCCCTTGCCACCAATGTTAAATGTGTGTTGTCGGGAGACCCGACGGACTTTGCTCCGGGCAATCCCTACGTGGTCTCGCATTCCTTCACGCTGGCTCCGACCGCAGGACTCCATGTCATCCGAGCCCAGAGCCGGTATCAAGGCAGCGCCTCGCCCTGCACCCAAGGAGATTATAACGATCGGGATGATCTCGTGTTCCAGGTTGTGGCTTCGAACCAGCCGCCGGTGCTCGCACCGATCGGCAGCCAGACGGTCGATGAAGGGCAACTGTTGACCTTTACGCTCTCGGCCACCGATCCCGATGGCGATTCGCTCACCTTCGGGGTCATCGGCGGCATCGACACGGTGCTGCCAGGGGCGACGCTTGATGGTGCCACTGGTGAGTTCCGCTGGACACCGACCACAACGCAAGCTGGCACCTACCAAGTGACCTTCGGAGTGACTGATGAGCTCCCAGGCGGTGCGTTAACTTCTCTAGATACCGAAACCATCACCATCACCGTCACCAACGTGCCGCAGCCGGATCTGGTGCTGACCGCGCTCGCCACCACGACCACAGTGGTGCGCCCGGGTGGGGCCTTCTATGCCTCCAGCACCGCCAAGAACCAAGGCACGGCCGGTGCGAGCAGTGTCAAGACGACCTTCGTGCTCTCCAGCGATACGAGCGTGGGCGGAGCTGATGATGTGGCCTTGACCGGTAGCCGAACGATCTCCACCCTTGGCATCGGGCTCAGCAGCGGGGGCAGCGCCACCCTGACGGTGCCCAGCACGACCCCGCTGGGCAGCTACACCCTCTGTGCGGTGGTCGATGCGGCCAAGACGATTCCAGAAGAAGAGGAAGGGAATAACACCCGCTGCCTGAGCACTCCCCTCCAAGTCACTAAGCCGGATCTCGTGATGCAGAGCCTCAGTGGTCCCGCGACCGGCGTGATCGGCAGCCCGATCAGTCTCACCGACACGGTCAAGAACCAAGGGGCCGTCGCCGCCAGCGGCTTCTACGTCGGCTACTACCTCTCCGCGGATGCGGTGATCACGACCGCGGATGCCCGCATCGGCTATCGGTACGTGAGCGGGCTCGCCGCCACTACCCCCAACGGTCCGCTGTCCACCACCGTGACCCTCCCCAGCACGCTGACCCCCGCGACCTACACCCTCGGAGCCATCGCGGATTTTGCTGGGTACAGCGCCGAAACCGATGAGACGAATAATACGTTCCTCGGCACCCAGATCGTGGTCAGCCCCGGCGCTGATCTCGTCCTGACCAGCCTCAGCGGTCCGGCCACCGGGGTCACCGGCAGCCCCATCGCCAGCACCACTACCGTGGCGAACCTGGGCAGTGGCACGGCCGGGGACTTCTATGTGGGGTTCTATCTCTCGACCGATGCCACGATCACCACCACGGATACGTTTCTGGGCAATCGGTACCTGGGCACTCTCGCCATCGGGGCGAGCTCCACCCTGACCACAACGCTGACCATCCCCGCCACCCTCGCTCCGGGCACGTATACCCTGGGCGCCATCGCCGATTACACCAATCGCCGCGCCGAAACTACCGAGACCAACAACAGCCTCGCAGGCAACCAAGTGGTCATCACTCCCGGGGCGGACCTGGTGCTGACCGCCCTGAGTAGTCCCGCGACCGGTGTGACCGGCACCTCTCTCGCTATCGCGAACAACGTCACCAATCAAGGGACAGGCAGTGTCAGCAGCTTGACGATTCGCTTCTATCTCTCGCTCGATGCCACCATCACGACCACCGATGTCTACCTCGGCGCCCGCTCCCTCAGTGGCCTTGCGGTCAATGCGAGCTCGGCAGTGACCACTTCGCTAGCGATTCCCACCACCCTCACCCCCGGCACCTACATCCTGGGGGCCATCGTGGATCCGACCAACCAACGCCCGGAGACCAACGAGACCAATAACACCCTCGCGGGCAACCCCATCGTCATCACCTCGGGCGTGGATCTGGTGATGACCGCGATCAGCGGCCCGACCGCGGCCACGCGGGGCACCAGCATCGTCCTCAGCTCAACGGTGACCAACCACGGGCCAGGCAGCAGTGCCGGCTTCTACGTGGGGCTGTACCTCTCCACCGATCCGGTCATCACCACGGCGGATCGGCGCCTTGGCGCCCGGTGGGTCAGCAGCGTAGGAGCGGCCGGGACTACCACCGCCAGCTCCACCGCCTCCACGACCGTGACCCTCCCCACCTCGCTGACCCCCGCGACCTACTTCCTCGGCGCGATCGCGGACTTCGAGACCGCCAACCGCGTCAAGGAGTCCAACGAGACCAACAACGCCTTGGCGGGGATCCAGGTCACGATCCAGTAACTTCCATAAGTGCCAACGAGCTATTGCGAGGACAACGCTCCCGGCAAGGGTACCACCTTCACCCTCGAATTCCCCGTCGTCCCCGAAGCGCAAGCGGCGTCCAACGCGTAGCTCCCCCGAAATATACAATACGTGTTTTGAAAAATAAGCTTGTTTTTCAAAGTACAATTAGTATATAATTTCTCCATGAATCGATTGATCGAGCCAGTGCTCATTAAGCGCTTGAACACCTGGCGGTCGGTGGCGTTGCTGGGAGCTCGTCAGGTGGGAAAATCTTATGCGCTGCAGCAGATGCTCCACACCCACCCCGGCACGCTCTTTTCACTGGATGATCCTAATGAGCGGCAAGAGGCGGCTCGTGACCCGCTGCGCTATGTCGAACAGCGCTACCGGAAGGGTCGCTATCTCGTCATTGATGAAGCGGCGCGGGTCCCGGAGATCTTTAGCGCGGTAAAAATCCTGGTCGATCGCCATGACCCGAAACCCACCGGCATCTGCTTAGCGAACTCTGGCAATTATTTGCGGCTGCGCAATATCAAGGAATCGTTGGCAGGGCGGGTGAGTCTTGTGTCAATGTATTCCTTGTCGTGGCAGGAACTCGCGAGCTCGAGCCGGCGGCCTGGTTTAGTGAGCCTCTTTGCTTCGGGCCATGCGCCGTTGCGCATACCACGTCCCGCATCATTGACACAGCTGAACCGCCAACGAGAAGAACGGCTGCTCTGGGGAGGGATGCCGGCACCGGCGTTGCAGCCTGAACCAGAGAGTCGCATCTTGTGGGCACGCGACTATGTGCGCACCTATATCCTGCCGCTGGTCGTTGAGCAATTTCACATCAGAGAAAGCTTGGCGTTTGAGCAAGCCGCTCGCTCGATCATGCTCTGTAGCGGCCGTTTTTTCAATGCGAATCAATTAGCCTCCTCGGTGGGGGTCAGTCAACCCACCCTCCAGCACTATGCACATATCTTGCAGGCCATGATGGTGGTGCAGTTCGTCCCAGTGTTTTTCCGGAACCTCAACAAGCGATTGGTCAAGCAGCCGAAAGTTTACGTCATGGATCCGCTGCTCTTAAATCAATCGCTCGATAGTTTTTCGTTCCACCGCGCCATCAACACGCATGAAATCGGACGCCTCTATGAGGTTTTTGTCTTTGCGGAACTCCAAAAAACCATCGCGAACTACGGACTCTTTGCTGAGACATTTACGTGGAGAACCCAAGATCAAGCGGAGGTGGACATTGTCATTTCGGCCCCCAAAGGCTTACTGCCATTTGAAGTCACATGGTCTCAGCGACCCACAAAACGCGATGCCTCGGGTCTGCTGGCGTTTTTGGACGATCATCCCGATGCGAAACATGGCTATATCATCTATCCTGGGCAAACGGTCCAACGGATCACGCCGCACATCACCGCGCTGCCGGACTGGTGGCTTTTTGGCAGTGATGCGCCCATCTAAATCCGCAGACCGGCTTTGGGCTGGAGCGCAACCGGGGCACGATTAGTAAGGACAGCGCGCGGCATCACCAGCCTATCTCGCTCCGCTAAAGATGTAGTATGATAGGAAGGGCTGACATGGCGGGGCAGGCGACGATCGTGGCGATTGATGATGAGGCGGAGTTTACGAGCACCCTCCGGGAGTTTTTCAGCGCGCGGGGCTATACCGTGCACGTGGCCCTGACCGCGCCCACGGGTGTTGAGCTGATCGCCCGGCATCTGCCGCAGGTGGTGCTGGTGGATTTGAAGCTGCCGGGGATGGATGGCGATGAGGTGCTGCAGCTCGTGCGCCGCGACTATCCCGCCACAAAAGTGATCGTGATCACCGCGTACAACGACGGGGGCAAGACCCGCGACCGGTTGCTCGCTTTGGGCGCCTTCGCCCACTATGATAAACCCCTCTCGTCGCTGCGCGACCTGGCCGAAACCGTCAAGCGCGCCGTGGCCCCCGCCTAAATGACGCCGATGCCGAGCCGCCTGACCCCGCGCCAGATCCGCATCAGCAAGGCCGCGCTCTCCATCGTGCTCTATGCCGTGGTGCTGGTGATTCCGGCCGTGGCGTTTTTGTTCACGTTCATCTGGAACCGGGAATCGCTGTCGGGGTGGTGGTGGGTGGTGCCGCTGGGGCTCTTCGGGGCGCTGGCCGTTATCGCGCCGATGGTTTACACCTCGCTGATCGGCCGGCTGGAAGAGGAGCTGTTCCACGATCAGCGCCGGTATCAGCGCACGCTGATCGCGGCCTCCAGCGGCATGACGCGCATCAAGGACTTAGGGCGCCTCTGCCGCATGATCGTCTACACGGTGAATCGCACGGTGCTGCTGGGCAACACGGCGCTGTTTCTCTATGAGCCGAAGGAGCAGCGCTACGTGCTGAAAGCGGGCCGGTATCCGTCGATGATCCCGGTGGGGCAGGTCGTCCCGCAGACCGATCCGCTGACCGTGGTGCTGCAGGAGCGCCGCGACGTGTTGGTGCTCGAGGAGCTGCGCGCGCAGGCCGAGTCGGCGCGCAAGATCGGCGACGGCCGAGCGCAGTACCTGACCGCCATCGAAGCGTGGATGCGGAAGATGGAGGTCAAGCTGATCGTGCCCAGCTTCTCCGGCGAAAAATTGCTGGCGTTTCTGGCCCTGGGCGGCAAGTGCTCCAACGAGCCGTACTCGATGGATGATATGGCGATTTTCTCCAGCCTGGCGAGCCAAGCGGCCCTGGCGATTGAAAACGCGCTCTTCTTCGAGGAGCTGCGCGAGAACGAAATGTACATGGTGCAGTCGGAGAAGCTCGCCAGCCTGGGGCAGCTCGCCTCGGGCATGGCGCATGAGATCCACAATCCGCTGACGATCATCTCGGGCGAAGCGCAGCTCTACCTGGAGCGGTTTAAGGGGCAGGATGCGAAAGTGGATGAGGTCTTACGGAGCATCATCGAAGAGTGCCAGCGGGCGGCGGATATCACGCGGCGGATTCTGCGGTTCGCCAAGCCGGCGGTGGCGGAGCAGGGCACGGTCAATTTCAAGACGACGGTGGAGGAGACGCTCGCCCTGGTGGGCTATCAGGTGCGGATGGATCGGTTTGAGTGCGCCGTCGACGTGCCGGAAAATCTGCCGACGGTGCGCGGCAACCAAAACCAGCTGCAGGAGGTGCTGCTGAACCTGATCCTCAACGCCTGCCAGGCGATGGGGGAGAAGGGCGGCAAGCTGTGGCTGAGCGCCACGACCAAAAACGGGCATGTGGTCCTGCAGGTGAAGGACAACGGGCCGGGGATCGCGCCGGCAGTACAGCGCAAGGTGTTTGATCCGTTCTACACGACGAAGTCGAGCGGCACCGGGCTGGGGCTGTTTGTGAGCCAGCGGATCATCAAGGCGCACGGCGGCACGATTGAGGTGGAGTCGGTGGAAGGAAGGGGTACCTGCTTCACGATCAAGCTGCCGGCTTGCTAAGGGGTGCCGGCATCGGGTAATGTTGTAGTAGCGCGGAGTGCGCGCGGACGGGGGACGTATGGTCAAGCTGCTCGTGGCCGATGACGAACTGAAGATCTGCCACCTCTTGGAATCGTTTTTCGCCGAGCGGGGGTTTAATGTCCTGACCGCCCACGACGGCGAAGCGGTGCTCTCGTGCATCCGCGCGGAGCGCCCCCACCTGGTGTTTCTCGATCTGCACATGCCCGGGGTCAGCGGCCTAGAGATCCTCAAAGAAGCCAAGGCGCTGGACGCCGCGATCAAAGTCATCATCATCACGGCGGTGGAAGATGAGGAGACGATTCAGCAAGCCCGCCTGCTGGGGGCCGCCGACTATGTGATCAAGCCCTTCAGCCTGGAGTATCTCAAAGAAGAAGTGCTCTCGAAAGTGAGCACGTCGCTGTACGAGGATCTGCGCCGCGCCAACGAAGACTTAAAGAAGTCGAACGATGAGCTGCGGCGGATCACGCTGGGCATCGTCTCGGCCTTTTCCATGGTCGTCTCCAAGATCGACCCCCATTACACGCATGAGCATGTCTCCCGCAGTGTGGAGTATGCCGGGCGCATCATCAGGCAGCTGCGCGGCATGCAGCTGCCCTCGCTGAAGACGGTGAGCGATGAGGTGCTGCTGGCGGGGAGTCTGCGGCACGACGTCGGCAATATCTTCACACCGATAGAGATTTTGTTTAAGCCCGGGCCGCTCTCGGATGAGGAGTGGCGGATCATGCGGCAGCATCCGGTGGATGGGGCCGAGATCCTCGAGCAGATTCCGGAGCTCGCCGAGATGGCCAAGATCGTGCGCTACCATCAGGAAGCCTACGACGGCTCCGGCTACCCCGAGGGGCTCAAGGGCGAGGAGATTCCCATCGGCGCTCGGATCGCCACGGTGGTGGATGCCTTCGATGCCATGGTGACCGACCGGCCGTATCGCAAAGGCATGACGGTGGAGAAAGCCATCGAAGAGCTGAAGCGCAACCGGGGCACCCAGTTTGATCCGCACGTGGTCGACGCGATGATCGCGCTCTATGAGGTGGGCGAGCTCAAGCCCGCGTGCATGCCGGATCCGGTGCATTCGGCCCATTCGCTGGGCACCAACGGGGCCCCGCCCCTCGCCAAGACACCGCACGACCACACCCCTCCGAAAACATCGTCCTAATTCAGCGATAGGCGCTTGTCTTGGTCATGGCAAATACGTATAATGCAGCGGTCATGCCGCTCAACACCCAAGTCGCCATTGTCACCGGGGGCGCCCGAGGCATCGGGCGGGAGATCGCGCTGGTCCTGGCTGGGCAGGGCGCGGACGTCGCGCTCTTTGATGTCCATGCGGAGCAGCTGGAGGCGACGACCGCGGAGCTGCGCGGGCTGGGGCGGCGCGCCGAGGGATTCGTCGTCGACGTGACCAACGGTGCCGCCGTGGATGAGGGTGTCGGGAAAGTGCTTGACAAGCTCGGACGAATCGATATACTCATCAACAACGCGGGCATCACCAAGGATGGATTGCTCATCCGCATGGATGATGCGCAGTGGGATCGGGTGCTGAATATCAATTTGAAAGGCACCTTCCTCTGCACCCGGGCCGTGGCCAAGCACATGCTGAAGCAGCGGCGCGGGCGGATTGTGAGCATCGCGTCAGTCGTCGGGATCTTTGGGAATCCAGGGCAAGCCAATTACGCCGCCTCGAAAGCCGGCATCATCGGCTTTACGAAGGCGGTGGCCAAGGAATTGGCCAGCCGCGGTATTACGTGCAACGCGATCGCTCCAGGCTTCATCAAGACGGAGATGACCGAGGCGTTGCCGGAAGACGCCAAGCAGCGGCTGATGAGCGCGATTCCTCTGGGCACGCTGGGGCAGCCCCAGGACGTTGCGCAGGCGGCGCTCTTTTTGGTCAGCGATGCGGCCCGCTACATTACCGGCCACGTGCTGGTGGTGGACGGCGGCCTCGCGATGTAAGATCGAGAACCAGCCCCGCTCAGGGCGGGGCAAGGAGGATTAGATTATGGCAGAGGCTGTTGCGGATCGGGTGCGGGCGATCATTGCCGAGCAGCTGGGGGTGAAGCTCGAAGAGGTGACCGATTCAGCATCGTTCGTGGAGGACCTGGGCGCTGATTCGCTGGACACCGTTGAGCTGGTGATGGCGCTGGAAGAGGAGTTCGGGATCGAAATCCCCGATGAAGACGCCGAAAAGATGGGTTCGGTGGGGGATGCGATCAAGTACATCGAGTCCAAGATTGCCAACGCCAAATAGCGTTTCCGCAGAATTGAGCCTCACCATAGGACGTCCCGCCTCGGCGGGACGTCACGCTTTTGATATCAGATATGAAATGGGCATTTCATATCTGATATCGCCTTGGCGGGTCAAATGAGACGAGTCGTGATCACCGGTTTAGGGGCCGTGACCCCGGTGGGCAATGCTGCGCCCGCGATGTGGGCGGCACTGCTGGCCGGCAAAAGCGGTGTGGCCCGCGTGGCCAGCTTTGACCCGAGCCTCCTCGAGTCGCAGATCGCCGCCGAGGTCAAAGGCTTTGACCCAGCCCAGTACCTCACCCCCAAGGAAGTCAAGCGCACTGAGCGGTTTACCCAGTTCGCGGTCGCCGCGGCGAAGCAAGCCGCCGCCGACAGCGGCATCCAGATCGAGCAGGAAGACCCCTTCCGCTGCGGGGTGATTATCGGCACGGGCATGGGCAGCATGAGCCTCATCGAAGAGTCCCACAGCATCATGCTCGCCAAAGGGCCGAAGAAGCTCACCCCCTTCATGATTCCGATGCTGATTTGCAACATGGGGGCGGGCCATGTGGCGATCAATCTTGGGTTCAAGGGCCCGAATTTCTGCACAACGACCGCCTGCGCCTCGGGCGCGCATGGGGTGGGGGAGGCGTTTCGAATCATTCAGCACGGCCAGGCCGATGTGATGATCGGCGGCGGGACCGAAAGCTGCATCACTCCGCTGGCGATGGGCGGCTTCTGCGCGCTCATGGCTCTCTCGCGCCGGAATGACGCGCCGATCGGCGCGAGCCGTCCCTTCGATCGGGAGCGCGACGGCTTTGTGATGGGCGAGGGAGCCGGCGTGCTGGTGCTCGAAGCGCTAGAACATGCCACCAGGCGCGGGGCGAAGATCTACGCGGAGATGGTCGGCTATGGAGCGACCGCAGACGCCTACCACGTGACGGCGCCGGACCCTGAAGGCAGCGGGGCGGCGAAAGCGATGGCGCTGGCCCTTGAGGATGCGCGCCTGCGGCCCGAGCAGGTGACGTACATCAATGCCCACGGCACGTCCACCGAGCTCAACGACAAGATTGAGACGCTGGCGATCAAAAAGACCTTCGGCGCGGCGGCCAAAACCGTGGCGATTTCATCGACCAAATCGATGACCGGCCATTTGCTCGGCGCGGCCGGCGGGGTGGAGGCGGCGATTTCGGTCTTGGCGATTCGAGATGGGGTCATGCCCCCGACGATCAATTACGAGCATCCGGATCCTGCGTGCGATCTCGACTATATTCCCAACCACGCCCGCAACGCCGCGGTGACCGTCGCCCTCTCCAACTCCCTCGGGTTCGGCGGGCACAACGCCACCGTCGTCTTCAAGAAATTTTAATAATCGACGTGGAGGCCCCACCGCACGCTGAAGGGCGGCATCGGATTTTCGCCGGCTCCTGTCGAGAAGTTTGAGCCATTGCTCGCCTGAAACGCCGAATATTCATTGTTGGCCAGGTTTTGAAACTTCAGGTACGCCCGCCCTTTCGCACCCCCGAACCGCCGCCCAAACGCCTCCGGCAAGTTATAGGCGAGGGTGAGGTTCAGCACGTTAAAGCCGTCGGCCGGAAACAGGTTTGCCACGTCGTTGATCCGAAAAAAGTGCTCGGCGATCTGCCAATCCAGATCCACCCATAAACCGGCAACGGGCGAGATGCCCACATTGATGTTGCCGAGGTGCGCCGGGGTGCCGGGAAACGTGTTGCCGGCGAATTGGCCTTTGCGGAATTCTGCATCGGCGTACGTGTAGGTCAGATGCGTATGCCAGCGTGCTTCCTCAATGCCGGCGGCCAACTCGATGCCAAATCGTTGCGTGTCGAAGTTTTGATTTTGGAAGATGAACGGGTTGCTGGGAATGCCCTGCACGAAGAGAATTTCGTCCTTCGTGGTCATGACAAACCACGCGGCATTGGCCCGCCACGGACCGGCTGCCCCGCGCGCGCCGATTTCATACGTATTGGCTTGCTGCGGCCGCAAGGCCACATTGCCGCGGAACTCCGAGCTGCGTGAGGCGAAATCATCGATGTTCGGCGCTTTAAACGGCCGGCTGAAGCTGCCGTAGACCCACAGGGCCTCGGGGAGGGCGGCGTAGGTCAGCCCGATCTTCGGCGACTTGCCCTCGAAGGTGAGCGTGCCGACGTAATTGACTTCGTTGAACAGCGCGTCAAACGCGACGATATCTTCCTCGAATCGGAAGCGGTCATAGCGGAACCCGCCCACGAGCGAGAGCCGGTCCCAGAGGGTCAGGGTGTCTTCCAGGTAGAGGCCGTAGCCGAACCGGTTGGACTCATCAACCCGCGTTCCGCCGCGCACGCCGGTGGACGCCTTGTCGTCGCTGAGCTCGATGCCGCTGATGAGCGCATTCGCCAGGTGAGGGCCGCGCGACTCGGACATGGAGCGGAGATTCAGGCCGCGGGATGGCGTGAGGGTAAACAATCCGCTGCGCCGCGAGTCCGCGGTCCATTGGCGCCAGTAGCCGTTGATCAGCCACGTCACGCCCTGCCAGGGTCCCAGCACGAGATCCGCCGACACCTGATCGATCTCATCCTCGAAAATCAGCACTCGGCTTTGGACCGCCTGCCGGCGGCGCGCTTCGGCCTGGGCCGGTGTGAGGCCGCCGGGAGAACTATTCGTATTCTCGCTGTGCAGCACGTTCACCGAGGCGCGGATGCCGCGGGCCACCTCGATACCGCCGTGCGATGTGACGGTGGTGGTGCGGGCGGCGGAGTATTCGCGATAGCCGGTCAGGAGATTCCTGGTGTAGCTGGTCCCGTACGTCAGCCGGCGGCTCCGGCCCCGGGCGGCCACCGAGTACTTCTGCCAGCCGAAGGAGCCGAACTCCACACCCGCCTCAGCGTCCAGCGGTTTCGCGCTGTCGTGTTTCGTGAAAATATTGATGACGCCGGAGAGCGCGCCCTCTCCGTACGTCGTGCCGCCGCCGCCCCGGATGATTTCAATGCGTTCCACCTGGCCGACGGGGAGGCTTTGCCAATGGACCTCATCGCCGGTGATGCGGTTTTGCCGCACGCCGTCGACGAGAACGAGCGCGTTCGTGCGGCTGTTATTGGCCACCCCGCGCAGGCTTAAGCTGGAGTCCGAGCCCAGGCCGTGGCCGCCGGTGTCCAGCACGGCCACACCTTCGGCGCTGGCAATCACCTCTTGGATCGTGGCAGCGCCCGAGCGCTGAATATCGTCGGCGGTGATGATGGTGGCATTGCCGGGAAACTGCGAGGCGCTGACCGAGCGGCCGGGAATGCGGGAGGGAGCGCGGAGCGATGGTTCGGCGTCAATCGATGGATGCTGTGATGCGGCCCAACTTGGAGGACTGATGAGCACACAGCACATAGCACATAGCGCATAGCACACAGCACATAGCAAGAACCCTCGATGCATCAGGATCTCCTTGTCCCGGTCCTCGGGGACGTCGCGGGAGGGAGTCGAGGGCCAACAAAAAAACCCTGACGGCCATTCGTCAGGGACAGTCCCAGTTTGCTACCCCTAGACTCGCTCCACGGAGCTGTAGGTTGTTGTTCGATGGGCGGGTCTTCTGGCTTGCCTCACCTCTCCTGCGCCTTCCCATCCGCCACGACAGGTTGCCGTCGTGTCAAGACAGTGGCTACAGCAGGAGCACAAGCTTAAGGCTCACAGCGGCGGGTCCGCGCCCGATTTGCACGGGCTTCCCTTCGCCGCACCGAACGTCCAATTGTCAAACGTCTTCGTACCTTACGCCAGCTGAGCGCGCGTGTCAAGCACGATTATGGCTGGTGGCGGCTTTTCATGCAGAGCGGGCAGTCCGTCGCGAAACGCACGTAGCCGGTGTTGGTCTTCGGCGTCCAAAAGGTCAGCACTTCGCCAAGACCGCTGAGCGTTCGCGTGACGGTATGCGCGATACCTTTGCCGATGCCCGCCACGACGTTGCCGCCGGCCTTCACTTCATCAGCCGGCTCGCGGAGCATCTCCGTCCATCCAAACACGGTGTTCGTGACCCCGCGAGCCAAGGTGCTGCCGGCTTTTTCCGGGTAGCCGGCCTGATCATTGCCGGCACGGCCGCAAATCGGGCACATGGCGGGGCGCGGCTCGGTTGCGGGGACGCGATCGGCGGTGGCGGCTGCGGCTATTCCCGCGCCCAGGGCCAAGCCGAGGGTGAGCGGTAGGATGACGATGCGCCGTGCCATGGGTGCTCCTTGACGGAAACACAACAAGCCCTTGCGCAAGCAAGGGCTTGTTGAGACGCGCAACAACAAAAACAAGAAGCGGTTACGAGCTCAACAGCTGAGTGCCGCCGTTGGGCAGCGGAGCATCCAGCTCCGTCAGCGGGAAGGTCACGGTATGGATCACGCCACCAACTTCGTTGCCGACAGCGTTGACCAAGCCCTTACCGATTCCCACAAACACATTGCCGCCCTCATCCGCTGCCTTTTTCGGCTCGAGGAAGATCTCGGTCCAGCCGACAAGCAAATTTTTGAGGCCGAAGCCGAGTTTAGCAGAGGCCCGATTGGACCATCCGGACTCCTGGGTCCAGGAACTGGCCGTGTAGTCTTTCGTCAGCGATAGCGTCATCTTCGCGCCGTCCGCTGCCTCACCAACCGCTGGAACAACGGCAAACGCCCCCATGAGTCCTAGCACCAACGCGGTGCTCCTCACCAAGCCAATGCCTTTACTCATTCCCACCTCCTGTGGTTGATTCGGAATTGTAGCACGCGCTGAGAAAATTGCAAGCGCCATCTTTCGCTGAACGCGGGCCTATTTGACACGTTTCGACGGCGCATGATACCATTGATCGTATGGAGAGCAATGGCTTAGTGCAGATGGAGGTCAGCAAAATCCGCATCGATGAGCGGCGGGGCGAGCAGGTGATTGTGCTCAAAGAGCGGGGCGGGCCACGCTTGTTGCCAATCATCATCGGGATTTCCGAGGTGACGGCCATCAAGATGAAGATCAGCGGCATGCAGCCGCCGCGGCCGCTGACCCATGACCTGTTGCGCGATACGATCGTCCAACTGGGCGCGACGCTGGAGCGGATTGTCATTACCCGCCTGGAGCTGAACACCTTCTTTGCCAAGCTCATCCTCCGAACGAAGGAAGGGGAATTCCGTGAAGTGGATGCGCGCCCCTCGGACAGCATCGCGGTCGCCCTGCGCGCCGATGCGCCCATCTTTGTCGCGGATGATGTTCTGCAGCAGGTGGCTTCCAGCTACGGCTTGTAACCGCAGATTGCCGCGCCGATTTCCGCTGATGATCAGATGAAACGACTCTACCTTGTGCGCCACGCGCAAACCGATTGGAACCAGGGAAACCGGATTCAAGGGTCCTCCGATATTCCGCTGAGCGCGTTGGGTCAGCAGCAAGCGCGGCAGCTGGGCCGCTACTTCGCCTCATCGCATCTGCGCAACATGGTGACGAGCCCGCTCGTGCGCAGCCAGCAGACGGGCGCCGCCATTCTCGCCGGCAACGGCCACGGGGTGGTCCCGGTGGTGCGCGAGGCCCTTGCCGAAATGCACCTCGGCGCGTGGGAAGGGCTCACCCCGGAGGAAGTGGACGCGCAATTTGCCGGCGCCTATGCCCGATGGCGGCGCCAGCCCTCAGCCGTGACGATTCCCGGGGCCGAGCCGTTTGAGCGCTTTCAGCGCCGGGTTCGCGAGGTGTTCGGGCACGTCATCCAGCACATCGGCGACGGCGAGCATGTCGTCGTGTCGCACGGCGGAGTGATTGCCTGTGTGCTCGCCGACCTCTTCGAGGCCACGTACGACGCCGTGCTTCGGCGGATGCGGTTAGATAACGCGGGGGTCACGGCGCTGGAATGCGGCGAGGGCACGCCGCATGTGCTGTGGGTGAATGACACCGCGCACCTCGAGGGGCTTCCGCACGAGGGCGTGGGCTGGTTTTAAGAGCGTCGAGGTTTCCTCTTCGCGCTCGGACGGCGCGCCGGCTTCTTCTTTTTTTTCGAGGAGGCGGCGCGTTTCTTTTTGGCCTTTTTCGGGCCGCCGATCGGCAGCGCAAACACGCCGATCGTCGGCTTCACGAGCCTGGCAAAATCCTCATAGGGCATCGTGATGGTGTCGGTGTGGGAGCCGGCGTTAAAGACGATCTGCGCCGATTCGCTCAGCAGCTTCTCCGCGACCACCGGCACGCCGTACAAATTGCCGAACGGGGACATGGCGCCGACTTCCACATCCGGAAATTGGGCTTTAATGTCGCTTTCCTTGCCGATGCTGATGGTGGCGGCCTTCAGCGCGGCCTTCAGTTTCTTCAGATCAATCAGGGCGACGGCCGGCAGCACGGCCAGGGCATTGCCGCGATTCGTCTTGACGAGCACCGATTTCGCGACGGAGCGCCCCGGCACATGCAAGGCGGCGGCCAGCTCCTGCGCGGTGTACGCGGTGGGGTGCTTCGCCGTGGTATACGTCACCTTCGAGGCGTTCAACAACTCCTGCAGTTTGCCGGAAATGGCCATGAGCTCCTCCACGTTTGTGTTGTGCACGTATCTTAGCGCAACTGGCCGCGCCTGACAACGGCCACCTATGGTAAAATTACGGTAGCATGACGTTCCTGCGCAGGGCGCTGCTGCTGCTGTTCGTGCTCTCCGTGGTGGTGGCGGCGTTTATCGTGATCGGCAACGCCGAGTTGTTGGATCGCCTGAAAGATTATCTCTGGACGATCCATTTATCCCTGCCTCTTACCGTCGGATTCGATGCCTTCCTGGTGGTCCTCACCGTCTCCAGCATCTTCGTCTGTTTTCTCCTGCTGAGTCTGTGCGTGACGCTGGTGGTGGCCGTCGCCGCGCGGCTGGCCCTGCGCAAGCAACACGAGCTGCTGCAGGTCGCCTCAACCAAGCGGGACGCCGATCGCCTCAAAGAGGAGCATCATCGGCACTATGAGCAGCTGGCCCTGATGGAGCAAACGCTGGCCCAGCGGCTGGATAAGCGCGTGCTGGTGCAGACGATCGTCGAGACGGCCAGCCGCGTGACCAGCTCGGTGCAGGCCAACAGCGTGGCGAGCCTCTGGCTGCTGCATTACGAGACGGAAACCTTCCGGTTTGAAATGGGCCGATACTGCGATGAAACCTTGTTCCAGAAAACAGAATTCCAACCCAACGAGCAGCCCTTCGCCCATGTGGTCGCCACGCAAAAGCCGTCGATGGTCTCGCAGCTGACGGACGAGATGGTGGCCGCCTTCCTGGCCCCCGACAAAGTCCGGCAGCTGCGGTCCGCCACGGCGGCGATGCTGATTCCGTTTGTCATCGAGGGGCGGGTGCTGGGCGTGCTGGTGATCTTCTGCCATGCGGACATGCTCAAGCAGTACGAGGAGCAACGGGCGTTTTATGCCGCGATTTGGGGCGAGCTGACCCTGGCCGGGGTGATTGCGATCCAGGGGGCGGTGACGATTCTGGATCGGCTGACCGGCGTCCACACGCGGGAATACTTCATGAATCGCCTGGTGCAGGAAATCGAACGGGCCAACCGCTATCAGCTGCCGGTGTCATTGCTCATGGTGGACATTGATAATTTCAAATTGGTCAATGACACCCTCGGCCATCCGCAGGGCGACGCCGTGCTGAAGATTGTCGCGAAGATCTTGAAGAAGGAAGTGCGCGCGATTGATCTCGTCGGCCGCTACGGCGGCGAGGAGTTCGTCGTCATGCTGCCGGAAACCGGCTTCGGCGAGGGGGGCGCGGCCGCCTCGGGCGCGATGGTCGTGGCGGAGCGGATCCGGAAATCCGTCGATGAAGAATTTCACGGCTTGCAGAAGCCGCTGAATCTCACGGTGAGCATCGGGGTGTCGGTGAGGCGGTTTCCCGAAGGCCGCGAAACCGATTATCGCGACCTGATCCGGATGGCGGATGAGCAGCTCTATCGGGCCAAGACCACCGGCAAGAACAAAGTCTGCGTGCTCTCGCCGGAAACCCCTGAGGCGATCCTGTGAGCGATTCCGCATATGATGTGGCGGTCATCGGCAGCGGACCGGGCGGGTCGGCCGCGGCCCTGACGGGCGCCCGCCGCGGCCTGCGGGTGTGCCTGATTGAGCGCGAGCACATCGGCGGGATCTGCCTGAATACGGGCTGCATTCCCACGAAGTCGCTGGTGACGGTGGCGACGATGGTGCGCCGGATGCGCCGCGCGCGCCAATTCGGCATTACGATCGGCGAGCCGCAGGTCGATTACCCGGCGGTCTTGGCGAGGAATCAGCGCATCGTCGCCACGCTTCGCGCGGGGCTGACGGATGTGCTGCGCCGCGAAGGGGTGGAGCTGCTGAGCGGCTCCGCCACGTTTGAGGATCCGCATCATCTGACAGTGGCGCGCCAGGGGCAGACGCAACGACTGAGCGTGCAGCGCGTCGTGATCGCCACCGGAGCACGGCCGCTCTCCGGCCCTTGGCCGATTGACGAACACCGCGTGCTGAGTTATCGCGGCCTCTTGGCCTTGCCGGTGATCCCCCCGTCACTGCTGATTATCGGCGGAGGCGTCATCGGCTGCGAGTTCGCCTCGCTGCTGGCGGCGTTCGGCACGCGCGTGACGATCGTTGAACAGCAGCCCCAACTGCTGCCGATGGATGATCCCGAAGCGGTGCGATGGGTCGCCCGCCGGTTGCACGCCGACGGGGTGACGATGCATGTGAACACGACGGTGACGCGCCTGGCCGCATCGGCGAACGGTGTGACCGCGACCCTGGCGGATGGCACGGACGTGAAGGCCGCCTATGCGCTCCTCGCTATGGGGCAGCGCCCCAACATTGAGTCGCTGCAATTGCCCGCGGCCGGTGTGGCCGCAGGGCGAGGGGTGACGGTTGACGCGTATCTGCGCACCAGCCAGCCGCACATTGCCGCCATCGGCGATTGTCTCGAAGGCCATGGGTTGGCGCATTGGGCCAGCGCCGACGGCCGGCTCGCGGTGGAGAATTTGCTGAGCGCTCAAACGCTCGCACCCGACGCCGCGATGATTCCTCGGTGCGTCTTCACCGAGCCGGAATTAGCGCAGGTCGGGCCGGTCGCGGTTGAGGGGCGCGATGTCCGGGTGAGCCGCTTTTCGTTTGGCGCGCTCGGCAAGAGTTATTGCGACGAAGAAACCGAGGGGTTCGTGAAGCTGTTCGTGGATCCGGCGACGGATCAGGTGCGGGGAGCCACCATTGTGGGGGCGCATGCCTCAAGCCTGATCCAGATGGCGGTGCTGGCGGTGCAGCAGCATCTCACGGCGAGGCAATTGGCGCAGACGATCACCGCCCACCCGACCTTGCCGGAGAGCCTCACCGAAGCGGCCGCGTACTTTTATGGCGAGTCGCTGTGCGTCGCCGCCCGCGCGCGGAGCCGGGCCGTGGCATGAGGCCCATCGTGCCGACCCGCGCCTCATGGTGGATGGGGCTGGTCGCCGGCTGCGGGGCGCTGACCGCCGCCATCGAGTTGCCGTATGTGAATTGGTATCCTGTCGTCGCCCCCATCGATGCGCGGCCGCTGGTGATTCGCCAGGACGCCGGGGGCGATGGGCGGTTCTTGGCTCCTCGCAGCGGGCATCGGCGGCATCGGGGGATCGATGTGGTCGCCGAGCTCGAGAGCCCGGTGCGCGCCATCCGCAGCGGCACGGTGGTGACGGTCGGCAGGCATCGCGGGCTCGGCCGGTATGTGGAGATCGAGCATCGCCGGCGCCTTCGGAGCCTCTACGCGCACTTGCAGACGGTCACGGTGTCGGAGGGGCAGCGGGTGGCCCAGGGTGCGGTCATTGGTGCCGTCGGGAAAACCGGCAACGCCCGCTTTGCTCGGATCGCGCCGCATCTGCATCTCGAAGTGGTGCGTGATGGCCAGCCGATTGACCCCGCGCGCCTCGGCCTGCGCCTCATCGAGCCGGCAGCGCCCGCGGGGTGGCCTGGTTCGCCGCTGACCGATGATGACGCAGGAGAATAGCGCGGGATGGCTGCGCCGCTTCGCCAGCGGCCGCATCATGGCCGGAATCACGACGCGCGCGGCCGGCGAGCCTGCGGCGCGATCGAGTGTTGCGACCGTGGCGGTTGAACAGGTGCATGGCGGCAGTCTGGCCATCGTGGGTTCGGCCGCGATCGATCCGTGCGTGATCGCCGGCTGCGACGCGTTGCTCAGCCGCATACCGCAGCAGCTTCTGACGGTCCGCACCGCGGATTGCGTGCCGATCTTTTTCGCCGATGCGGATCGGCACGTCATCGGAATTGCGCATGCCGGCTGGCGAGGGCTCCTGGCCCGCCTGCCGATGCGCATGGTGGCGGCGTTTTGCCAGAGTTTTTCTTCGCACGCGTCGCGCCTGCGGGTGGCCATCGGCCCGGCGATCCGGGTCTGTTGTTATGAGGTGGGGCCGGAGTTTCTCTCGCGCTTCGGCGCGTGCGTGGCGCGGCAGAGCGGGCGGTGGATGTGCGATTTGATCGGTGTTGCCACCGCGCAATTGCGCCAGGCCGGTGTGGCGGCCCACCACATCATCGACAGCGAACACTGCACCGGCTGCGAGCCCGACCAGTGGTATTCGGTCCGCCGGGAAGGGCAGAGCACTGGGCGCATGACGTCGTGGATCATGTTGAAACCATAATGCATCGGACGATCGGGGTTATTTCTAAACGGTTTGTGCGCATCGCGCCCGGCGAGGGGCCGAAAGTCCTCCTCACCTTCCTCTATTTCTTCCTGATCATCACCAGCTACTACGTCATTAAGCCGGTCAGCCGCTCGCTCGTGCTCGGCGAGCTCGGCTCGCGGATGGTGCCGTATGCGGATTTGATTTGCGCCGTGCTGATGGGGCCCATTGTGACGCTCTTCGCCAAACTCGTGGACCGGGTGCCGAAACCTCGGCTCATCAGCTCGTCGTTTTTCGTGATCATCGGCATTTTGCTCGTGGCCTGGCGGCTGCTGCTGACCTCGATGTGGTGGGTGGCGGCGGCCTTTTACATTTGGGTCGCGGTGTTCTCGGTGCTGGTCGTGACGCTGTTTTGGCTTGTCGCCAACGATTTGTACCGGCCCCGCGAGGCGAAACGGCTCTTCGGATTTATCGGCTCCGGCGGCATCTTAGGCGGCATTGCCGGTTCCTCGATTGCCGCCTTCGGCGCCCATGTGGTCGGCACGAAGCATCTGCTGCTGGTCTCGGCCGCCTTGCTGGCCATGTGCTGGCTGGTGGTGGAGCGCCTCTGGCGTCTGCTCCCGGAGCGCGTCCTGGCCAGCGAGCCGGTGGCGTCCGGCACGGCGCGCGCGCACCCGGCATCTTCGCATCCGATGGCGTTCGCCAAGCTGTTTTGGCATTCCCGCTATTTGCTGCTGCTCGTGGCGATGGTGGGGATCAATAAGATCGTCGCAACACTCGTGTACTATCAGTTGAACCCGTTTATCGAGCTGGGCTTTCCGACGGTGGATGCGAAGACACACTTTACCAGCATTTTCCTCGGCGGCATGAATGCGACGGCGTTCGTGGTGCAGTTTTTTTTGACGAGCTGGGTGCTGCGCCGGTGGGGCCTCGCGGTGGCGCTGCTGGTGTTGCCTATCGTGGACCTCTTCGGATCGGCCGGCCTGCTGCTGTTCCCCACGTTCTGGCTGGCGGCCGTGACCGAGCTGGGCGACGGCTCGCTCAATTATTCGCTGCAGCAGACCTCGAAGGAAGTCCTGTACTTGCCCATCGACCGATCGATCCGGTACAAGGTCAAGCCGTTTATCGACATGGTGGTGTTCCGATTCGGCAAGGGCGTGGCGGCGATTGCGGGGATTCTCATGCTCGATATCTATCATCTGCATCCAAAATATTTAAGCTGCCTGAGCCTCCCGCTCGTGGCGCTCTGGATCCTCATCGCGCTGCGGCTGCGGCGCGAATATGTGGGCACGATCCGCACGATGCTGCAGGCCCGCGCGGCGGCTCCCCGGCCGAAGGCCGCCGCGGAGGGTCCGGATGCCGGGCGCCAGCGGCTCTTTGCCCAGGAGCCGGGGAGCGAGCCATTCCGCTTGCTGGCGGAGGCGCCATTCGCGCGAGGAAAATTAGCGCTGGTCGACCAGCTGGTCCAGGGAGCGTCCGTGCCGCCGCCGCACGTGAAGCGCTTGATTGACGAGCTTTCGCAATACGACAGCCGGCTGGTCCAGGCCGCCGAGGTTGAGTCGGAGGCGCTGCGGCTGAGAGCCATCATCAGCGATCATCATACCTCGATGGCCAAGCGCCGCCAGGCCCTTCGCAGTTTGGCGCGGATTCCGGAGCAAGCCACGGTGGATTATCTCTTCAGCCTGATGGTCGTGGAAACGGAAACCGTGCTGCGCCATGAGGCCGTCCGCGGGTTGGTGAAGCTTCGGCTGCGCCATGCGCGCGTGGAATTTCCGGTGCCGCAGATCCGCCGGCAGATCGCCAGCGAAGTCGCCGGCTATCAACGGATTATGGATGTGATTAATGTGTACCGACGCCATTGCCGCGGTCCAGTCGCGGCCAATGACCCGATCATCGCCCTCTTGCGGATCCTCATGGAGGAATCCGTGGAGCAAGTGTTCCGCTTGCTGATGCTCATTTATCGGCCTGAGGATATCCACTTGGCCTACGAGCAAATGACCGTCACCGATGCGTATGTCCGCGCCGACGCCATCGAGTTGCTGGATAACCTGATCGATCCCGCCATGCGGAGCGCGATTTTTCCGATTCTGGATGAGGATCGGTTTCTCTCGGCGCTGGAAGACGCGGTTGGCGCAACCCAGGAGCCCACGACCGCGTATCGCATTCTGCAGCAGGCGATCTGGGATCACCACTGCTGGCTGAGCGTCACAACGCTCTGCGCGGTCGGGCGGTTGCGCCTGACCCCGCTGCGGCAAGAGCTCGAGAAAGCCTCCCGGCATCCGACCCATGTGATCTCCAGCGCCGCCAAAGTGGCGTTGCATTTAGCGAGTCAATCGTGATTGCTCGGCGCTATTTGCTATCTGCTATTTGCTATCTGCTCGTCGCCGGATGCGCCAGCTGGCCCCGGGCGTATGGGGTGGCACCCTGCTGCATTGCCACGAAGCCGCATGTGATCAAACAGCCTGTCTGGTGGCATGTCTTGGATGTCGCCGTGCTGGAGCCCTTGGAATTTCCGTTGCGTCTTGGCCGCCCGCTGAGAGCCTGGGCCGGCTCACCGGTGCGAGCCCTGAATCTCTCCTCGGGACGGGTGGCGGATAGCGCGTTTTTCACGAATCGGGACATCGCAAGCACCCCCCCGGAGCAGATCCGATGGGGCCCAAGCACGCCGGAGGATGTGCCGCGTCCGCCGGTGACGATCACCAAATCCAAGATGGAAGGCAAAACCGCGGGATTTTTCGTGACCGATGCCAACGGGCAGCGATTCCTCCTGAAGCTGGATCCGGTGGCGGCGCCGGAGCTGCTCTCCGGCGCTGAGGTCGTCACGAGCAAGCTGCTGCATGCGTTGGGGTATCATGTGCCCAGCTATGAGATCGCCCGGCTCTCGTGGGATGATGTGCGCATCGCGCCCGGTGCCGCGTGGAAGGGGCCGCTCGGTCTTGAGCAGCCCTTTACCGAGTCGCACCTGCACCAGCTGCTGGATGAGCGGTTGAGCCAGGGAACGTTTCGGGCCTCCGCGAGCAAAATTCTGGAAGGCACCGTGCTGGGCCCGGCGCGATTTAAGCGGTTCCGCGATTGCGCGGAGATTCGCGCGTTACGGCTCGCGTTTGCCTGGGTCAACAACATCGATACCAAAGATCAGCAGACCCTGTTGGTCTGGGATGGGACGAAGACCGTGGGCTACCTCCTCGATTTCGGCACGTCGCTTGGGGCGGATGCGGGCCGTGGCGGGCCGAAGCATCCGTGCGCCGGGTGGACCAGCGTGGTCGATCTGCGGCAGGCAGTCGTGAAGCTGCTCACCTTCGGGATGCGTCACCCGACCTGTGACGCCACACGCGAGCCCTTTTCGGCGGCGATCGGCCTCTTTTCGCCCCAGGCGGATCCGCAGCGCTGGAAACCATATGTGCCCAATATCGCCTTTGAGGCCATGACCGAAGACGACGCCGACTGGATGGCGCGACGGATGAGCCAGCTCTCCGACGCGCGCATCGCCGCCGCGGTTTCGGCCGGGCAGTACAGCCACCCGGCGGATGCGGCCTATCTCACACAGACGCTGATACAGCGGCGCGATGCCATCGTGCGGCGCTACCAAGATGATTGAACAGCGGAGGCACTCATGATGTGGCCCTATCAGGGACAGTCCCCAATCGTGCATCCGACGGCGTTTATTGCCCCCAGCGCTGACGTGATCGGCCGCGTGCGCGTCGGCAA
Organism: Candidatus Omnitrophota bacterium; assembly: GCA_016209275.1. Lineage (NCBI taxonomy): Bacteria > Pseudomonadati > Candidatus Omnitrophota > Candidatus Omnitrophota bacterium. The sequence continues at coordinate 12,082 of JACQWM010000036.1, read as the reverse complement.
ACACGCCAGCGTGTGGTTCAATTGCGTCCTGCGCGGGGATGTGAACCGCATCGAGATCGGGGAGGCGACCAACATTCAAGATGGATCCATCCTCCACGTCGACAGCCACGCCCCCTGCCTAATCGCCCACCATGTGCATGTGGGGCATCATGCGAATCTGCATGGGTGCGTCGTGGAGACCGGGGCCTTGATCGGCATTGGATCGATCGTGCTCAGCGGAGCGCGGATCGGAGCCGGGGCGATGGTGGGGGCGGGGAGTGTGGTGCTTGAGGGCACGAAGATCCCGCCGCGGATGCTGGCCGTCGGGGTACCGGCGAAGGTGGTGCGTCCTGTCACGGCCCGCGATCTGAAATATATTACGGGTTGGGTCGCCAAGTACGTCCGCCTGGCGGACGCCTATAAAAAGGGGTCTGACCCCTTTTATTCGCCGAGCAGTTGAATGACGAAGGATCGGGAACGGGGACGGACGTCGAAGTCGATGAGGACGATCTGCTGCCAGGTGCCCAGGGCCAGCTTGCCGTCAACGATGGGCACCGTCAGCGACGGGCCGATGAACGAGGCGCGAAGGTGGGAAAAGCCATTGTCATCCCCTCCGCTTTCATGGTGAGCATACCGTAAATTTTCAGGAAACAATCTCCGCACCGCCTCTTTCAAGTCTTTGACCAGCCCAGGCTCATATTCAATCGTCGTGACCCCGGCCGTTGAGCCGGTGACAAAGACCGTGGCAATGCCCTGACGCAGCTTCGCTGTGGTGACCGCTTCCTGCACCCGATCCGTGATGTCAATGCAGTCATCCCGGCCTTGCGTGCGGAGAGATTCGCTCTGGGTAGTGATCATCGGAAATTACAATGCGGAGGGGGGGAGTTGAACCCCCAAGCCTTTCGGCACAGGCTTCTGAGACCTGCGTGTTTGCCAGTTTCACCACCACCGCGCATCGACGATTATATGATATCAGATATCAAATGGCCATTTCATATCTGATATCGCTTTTGGAGTGGTATAATCGTCGACGCAATGAGAATAGGACTGACATTTGATCTGCAAACCGATCCAGGCGATCCTCAGCAGGCGGAGTTTGATCCGCCGGCGACGATTGATGCCTTAGAGCACGCGCTGGCGAGCCTGGGCCACGAGGCCGTGCGCCTAGGAAATGCGTCCGAGCTGTTGGCCGCGCCGGAGCGCTTGCGCGATGTTGAACTGGTCTTCAACATCGCGGAGGGGAATGGCAGCCGATGCCGCGAAGCCTGGGTGCCGAATCTTCTTGAGCTGCACGGTATTCCTTATGTCGGATCGGATGCCTTGGCCTTGATGATCGGGTTGGATAAAGTCTTGTGCAAGCGGGTGGCCATCACGTCAGGAATTGCGACGCCGACGTGGTTGAAGATTGACCATCCTCAGGAATTGCCCGCAGCCATGGGCCTGCGGTTTCCCCTCATCGTGAAGCCTCGCTACGAAGGGTCCGGGCGGGGCATCGACGCCGGAGCCGTTGTCCATGATCAGGCTGCGCTGCGCCGGCGAGTGGCGTGGCTCTGGCAACAGTGCAGGCAGCCGATGCTCATTGAGGAATATATTTCCGGCGGAGAAGTCACGGTACTCGTCATCGGCAATGATCCGCCGCAAGCCTATCCGGCGATTCAGCGGCCGATTGATCCGGTCAGCGGCCTGTCCTGCCATGTGGCGGGGTCAGCCGGCCCTGTCGAGCATCCGTTGACGTTGGATCTGGCACTCGATCATCACGCGCAGGCGGCCGCCGTGGCGATGTATGAGGCGGTGTCCTGCCGCGACATGGCGCGCGTGGATTTCCGCGTCGATGCCGCCGGGCAGCTCTTTTTTTTAGAGATCAATCCGCTGCCGTCGTTTGATCCTGCCGGCACGATCGGCCTGCTCGCTGAGTATCTTGGCATCACGTATCCAGAGATCATCGGCCGCATCCTCGACGCGGCCTGGTGCCGTGTTCAAGGCGTAAGGCGATATCAGATATCGAATTCGAGATCTGATATCGATCGGCTAGGCGATGAGTAATTCTGAAGTCTACAACTATCCCGCCTATTACGCCCTGGGCTACCGCTGGAACACCGAGGCGGAGTGCGATTTTATCGAGGCGTGCGTGAAGGCGCACGGGCCGGAAGATGCGACACGGCCCCTCGACTCCATTTCTGTCGCTCGGGGCCGTCCCGAGCGAGCAACGCGAGTCGAGGGACGGCTCCTCGATATCGGCTGCGGGGCCGGGCGGCATCTCATCGAGCTGGCGAAGCGCGGGTTTTCGATGACCGGGGTGGATCTCAATCCTGAGATGATCGCGTATGTCCAGCAGCAGGCGCAGGCGGAGGACCTGACCATCGCCGCGTCAGTTGATGATTTGCGGCATCTTTCGATTCGCGGCACCTTCGATGCGGCCTACTGCGTGATGGATACCTTTCGGTTTTTGCTGACGTCCGAGGAGATCGTGGCGCATCTGCAGACGGTGGCGCGGTTGCTGGCTCCCGGCGGCTTGTATCTGCTCGACTTCTGGGTGCCGCGCCAATGGGATCAAATCGGCAACGAGGTCTACCAGTGGGAGCAAACCGAGGGCGAGACCACCGTCCGCGTTTTTTACCTGCAGCATCCGGAGACGGCGGATCCCATCGCCCAGACGTTTGAGGACGAGCTGGTCTTTGAAGTGGAAGAAGGCGGGGAAACGAAGACGATCCGCGGCGGCCCCACCCGCACGCGCTTGATTCTGCCCCAGGAGTTCCGCGTCCTCGTGGAGCATTCCGGTGCTTTTGCGCTGCTCTCCATCTATGGGGATTTTCATCTCACCCAACCCCTGACGGCCGAGGCGCTGTCCTGGCGGATGATCAGCGTGCTCAAGAAACGCTGATGACATCTGCGAAGGAGACGCCAGAGGTCTTCGCCACGAACCATAAGGCGCGGCGCGACTACGACATCGTGGAAACGTTCGAAGCCGGTATTGCGCTGCGGGGCACGGAGATCAAATCCATCCGCCAGCATCGGGTCAGCATCGACGACAGCTTCGCCCGCGTTGATGGGGGCGAGCTGTTCCTGTATAATATGCATGTCAGTCCGTACGCCCAGGGGAATCGCTTTAACGTTGAGCCGGTGCGGCTGCGCAAGCTGCTGATGCACCGCAAAGAGATTGACCGCCTCGAAGGGCTCCTGACGCAAAAGCGGCTGACGCTCGTGCCGTTACGGTTGTATCAACAGCACGGGTTGGTCAAGGTTGAGCTGGCCGTGGGCAAGGGAAAACGGGTCTTTGAAAAGCGGGACCGAATCCGCGAACGTGAAGCTGCTCGAGAAATCCAGCGGCTCGTGCGCCATCGCCAAAAACATGGGGGCGATTAGAATCGATTCGGGCTCAAGAGTTGCGAGGGGCATGCCGAGGTGGTCAGGAGGCCTCGTAAAACACCTGACAGCATCACAAATGCCAACGCAAATCGCGTTGCAAACGTCCTCGGGACCAGAATGCCGGCCCCGATGGCGTTCTCGCCGCTCCTGAACTAATCTTCAGGGGCGCCATCTGCTGAGACGGCCTGCAGGTCAGCGGGTGGTACGAGCAGGCTGGCGGCCGTTTTCGCGATTGAGGACGGCCGCGAGGAACACATCGATCGCTAGTTCTGGAGACGCCGGCTCCGTAGACGGGCCAGGACGAATGCTCAGCGCGGAGCTACGCATGTAGAGGGCTCACGCTCTCGGACCGAAGACGCGAGTGCAAATCTCGCCGCCTCCACCATTTACCATCTCTCAGTATTGAGTGTGGATATTTCGCGTTGAAAAATCCTACCTGTGTGTTCCTGCTGGGGTCACTGGTTGCCGCGGGGTGCGCCTCAGTGCCTCATCCGACGATCGCTGTTCCCCTGCGCAGCCCGGTGACGCACCGCCAAGCCCCGTTACCAGGCCCGATCCAGCGCATCGTGGTGGATGCCGGCCATGGCGGCCACGATCCCGGGACCTCCCACCATGGCTTGCAGGAGAAGCATCTTGTCCTCGACATGTCCCGCCGTTTGCGAGATCAACTGCGCGATGCCGGGCTTGACGTGACGATGACGCGGGAGTCGGATCAGTTCATCGCCTTGGAGAAACGACCGGCGGTGGCCAATCGCCTGGGCGCAGATCTCTTTGTCAGCGTCCATGTCAATGCGAGTCCCAATAGTCGAAAGATTTCCGGCGTCGAGGTGTATTATCCCCGCGTGTCGGTGGTCTCCTCATCCAACTGGCCCGCCTTTCTCTCCCCGAATGAGATTGGCACCGCCTCGCCCGACGTGCGCCAGGTGGTGTGGGATCTCGTGCTGTCAAAAACCCGTTCGCAATCACGGCGGCTCGCCACCGCCATCTGCCGCAGCATGCGAACCCAATTGCGCATTCCGTGCCTGGGGGTCAAGGCCGCGCGGTTCGTGGTGTTGCGGGAAGCCTGGATGCCCTCGGTGCTCGTGGAGGTCGGTTATGTGACCAACCGCGAGGAGGCCGGGCGCCTCGGCACCGCCGAGTACCGCCAGGCGGCGGCGGAAGCGATGGCGGAGGGGATCGTCTCGTACGTTCGGGAATTGGGAGTGCAACATATCTGAGGTGATGGGATGAAAGGCTCGCGGCAGCCCATCGGTGTTTTCGATTCCGGCATCGGGGGGCTGACGGTCGTGAAGGCGCTCATGGAGGAGCTGCCGTCGGAATCGATCGTGTATTTCGGCGACACCGCCCGCGTGCCGTATGGCACGAAGTCCAAGACGACCATCGTGAAATTCTCCCTGGAAAACGTGGAGTTCCTGCTGCGCTTCGGGGTCAAGTGCATCGTGATTGCCTGCAACACCTCCTCTTCCTGGGCGCTCCCCACCCTGCGGAAATATTTCAAAGTGCCGATCATCGGCGTCATCCGGCCCGGAGCCTTGGCGGCGGTGCGGGCCAGCCGCACGAAGCGCATCGGCGTCATCGGGACGAACGCCACCGTCCATAGCGGCGCCTATGAAACGGCGATCCATCGCCTGGATCCGGCGGTGAAAGTGTTTTCTCAAAGCTGTCCGCTGTTTGTGCCGCTGGTCGAGGAAGGCTGGCTCAATGGCCTGATCTCGCGGCACATCGCCGAAGAGTACCTCGCGCCGCTGAAACGCCGCCGCATCGACACGCTCATTCTCGGCTGCACGCACTATCCGCTGCTCGCCTCGACGATCCAGCAGGCCCTTGGGTCCCAGGTCACGTTGGTCGATTCCGCGCGGCAGACCGCGGCGGAGGTCCGCGGCGTGCTCTCGGGCGCGGAGACCCTGCGGGACCAGCAGGGCGCTGCGCGTTACCGGTTTTTCGTGACGGATGAGCCGGCGCACTTCAGCCGCATCGGACATCGATTCCTGGGGCACGTCATTGAAACCGTCGAGCGAGCCAACGGACATCCATGAGCGCACGACCAGACGGACGGACCGCACAGCAATTGCGCCGCGTCGCATTGACCACCGGCACGATGAAATTCGCCGACGCCTCCTGTCTGGTGGAATGGGGCGACACGAAAGTGATTTGCACAGCGACGATCGATGAGAAAGTGCCTCCCTTTTTGCGCAACAGCGGCACGGGCTGGGTGACCGGGGAGTACGGCATGCTGCCGAGATCCAGCCAGCAGCGCATCGAGCGCGAGTCGATCCGCGGGCGCGTGGGCGGACGCACCCACGAAATCCAGCGGCTGATCGGCAGGAGTTTGCGCTCGGTGACGGATTTGGCCGCGCTCGGTGAGCGCAGCATCGTGATCGACTGCGATGTGATTCAAGCCGACGGCGGCACGCGCTGTGCGAGCATTACCGGCAGCTTCGTGGCCCTGGTGGAAGCGTTGCGCCTATTACGCAAGCGCGGATTGATCACAGCACTCCCGATCAAAGATTTTGTCGCCGCCACCAGCGTGGGGATGGTGAAGGGAAGCCCGATGCTCGATTTGAACTATGCGGAAGATTCGCTCGCGGACGTGGATATGAATGTGGTGATGACCGGCCGGGGACAGTTCGTGGAGGTGCAGGGCACCGCCGAGCATTCGCCATTTACCTCAGCCGACCTCGCCACGCTCCTGCGTTTCGCCAAGGCGGGAATCAAGGATCTGCTCCTCCTGCAGCGCCGAGCCCTCGGCGTGTCGTCGCTGCGCGAGCTTCATGCTTGAGATCGTGATTGCCAGCCGCAATCGCCACAAAGTCCACGAATTGAAGCGGCTGCTCGCCGTGCGCCATGCGCGATGGTGCTGCCTCAGCGATGTGGGTCCTGTGCCCGCCATTCGCGAAACCGGCGCCACGTTCGAGGCGAATGCGATCAAAAAGGCGCGCGCCGCCGCCAAGGCCACAGGGCGTTTGGCGCTGGCGGATGATTCGGGGATTGAAGTGGACGCGCTCAAGGGCGCTCCAGGGGTCCGATCCGCTCGATGGACCGGCTCCCACGGGAATGATGCGGCGAACAATGCCAAACTGCTGCGGCTGCTGCGCGGGGTGAAGCGCCCTCGTCGTGGGGCGCAGTATCGGTGTGTCTTAGCGCTGGCCTCACCGGTGAGAGTGCTCGCTGTTGCGCAGGGGCGTTGGCGAGGGCGGATTGCGGCAGCACCGCGCGGGCATCGGGGGTTCGGCTATGATCCGGTGTTTTTCCTGCCGCGGCTCAGCCGAACCGTTGGCCAGCTGCCGGCGGCCGTGAAACAGCGGATCAGCCATCGAGCGATCGCGGCCCGCCGGATGCGCCGCGCGCTGACGCGCCTTATTGGGTCGACGGGTTCAGAAACGCGCCGAGCAGCCCTTCGAGCAGCGCGCCGCCGGAGGGCGAGAGCTGCTTGAAAATCTCTTGGGTGGAGAATTCAAACCGGTACTTCGGATCCTCGAGCGTTCCGGTCAGCCGGTGCCGGCCGATGAGCCGCCGAAACCGATCCAACTGTCCTGCCGCCTTGAGCACGGTGCTCGCCAGCGATCCGGTGGTTGGCGCTTGCAGAATCACTTGCTCCGAGAACTCCGGCTCGATCACGAAATCCAGCGTGCGGTCAAGGCCCGCGCTGCCGGCGGCGTAGATCGCCACGGGCTCCGCGCCCGCAAGGCCGGTCAGGCGAAGATCCTCCGTCCGGAATCGCTGATCCGCAAGCCGCCAATGCAGCGCGGCCTGTTTGATTTCGGCGCGCCGCAGACTGTCTAATCCCAAGCGCTCGCCGAGCACGCCGAAGAGTCCTCGAAACAGCGCATCCAGCAGCGGCATGTCGCCGAGGCGATCTCCCGTGGCATTGAGCCATCCTTCGCCGCGCCAGCTCTCGCGCTGCTCCCAGGTGCCCGTGACCAGCAGATGGGATGAGGCGGTGCCGGCGATCGTCCGCGATTGCAGGGCCGGGACCGCTTTGGCCAGGCGATCGAGCTGAAGACCGACGAGATCGCTCTCCACGGCGTAGCGATGCTCCGTGGGGCGCTGCGCCACGGTCAATTCCCCCCAGTACTTGCCGCCGGCCACATACGCCGAGGGGATGCGCGCGCGCAGCAGCCCGCCGCTCTGCTCAACCGCGACCGTGATCTCATCCAGAGGAATGCCTCGGATGCTGACGGTGTGCGCGCGCAGGCGCGTGTGCAGGTCAGCGGCTTCCCAGGCTGAGAGCTGCCCGCGGAACTGCGCTTCCACATTGACGAGCCCGCGCGGCTGCCACGCGGCGAGCGCTGAGAGCTTCGCGTACGGCACCTCCGCCAGCTCTGAGAGCTCGACTGTGCCGATGGCGTCCAATGCGCTCGGCGCGGCGGCGGTTCGGCCGATGGTTCCGGTGACTCTGATCTGCGTCGCGATAAGGCTCAGGCGGCTGTCGTCGATGGCAAACGTTCGCGGCGTCATGCGGCCGTTGAGGACGAGTTGCCCATGTGAAAACGCGATGGTTCCGGCGACGGTCAACGGCTCAAGCGGGCTGACGACCGCGTTGATCGTGACCGGCTCGCCATGAAGGCGGACCGAAACATTCGAGAGATCGACGCGATGGGGGGCGATGAGGGCAGCGCCATGCGCATGCTCCAGGCTCACGGAGGGCGTGATCAGCGTGGCATCCTGAAATCCGATCCGACCGGACGGCTGAAGGCGTGTGACCGGGCCGATGAGCTGCACATCAAGCTCTGCCAGCCCGCGCAGTTGCTCAAGGGAGATCGAGGATGGCAGCCATGGCCGCACGGCGTCCAAGGGCAGCGTGCCCTCGACATGCAGGTTCAGCCGGGTCGGGGTGGTCAGCTCCACGTCGCCGGAAACGGCCAGGGGCTGATGGTGCAGCTGACCCTTCAGCTCTTCGATGGACAGATGCCGTCCGAGCGCATCGAGGTGTAGCGTTCCGGTCACGTTCGTGAGCGGCTCCGGGAGTTTCGGACCGTTCACCGTGATCTGATGCAGCGCTGCGCGCGCGAGACAATCCACAGGCGCTGAGGGTTCGAAAACGGCGCGGCACACAAGGCGAACATCCGCCAATCCCGTTGGTGTCCACGGCGCAAAGATCTGGGGCAGGGCCGCGGCGGCCTCTTCGATCTTCACCGTTGAGGTGAGCAGCGTCTCCATGCGCATGGGCGGCTGTGTGGTGATCGTTCCGCTGGAGTTCCACGGAGCCCCCAGGGCCGTCCCGGTCAATTGTTCCCAGGCGATGAGCGCATTCGTGACGCGCACGGCTCCGTGCAGGCGGCTGATCGCGCCGATGGTCGGCACGCGGGTGACCTCGGCCTCTTGGAGCGCCACCACAGCCTCGATGTTCCAGGCCCCGCGATCGATTGACGGCGAGGTGAGCGCGCCCTCCGCGGTGATCCGACCGCGCAGCGTCCCTGTTGGCGTGACCCATTGGACGGCCGCGCCCTCAAGGCGTCCCGAGATGATGGTTGAAGCCGGCGTCGGTTGTCGCAGATGCAGATCCGCTCGAAATCGGCCAGCCTGTAATGAGGACGGGACGTACTGGTTCAGCGGAGCCTTCAGGGAGGCGAGGTCGATCTCATCGGTGCGCAGATCAAGCGCGGCCGTTCGTGGCTTGACGGCGACGCGTCCTGAGACGGACAACGTCGTCGCACAGGGATGCTCCAGCACGATCGTTCCGCTGAAGCGCGCTTGGCGCCGGAAGACGAGCAGCGGCCAGTTCACGTGCACCTGCATGCGGGGGATGGCGGCCCATCGCTCATGCGTGGCGCGCTCATTGACCACGACGCGCTCCAGCAGCATCCCGTGCAGCGGATGGTAGCGCAGGGCGGCGATGGTCACCTCAATCGGCGCGCTGCGCTCTAGTTCTCTCATGAGCAGCGCCTTGCCCCCGGTGGGCAGCCACGACGCGAGGACATACCACAAGATGAGGGTGCCAAGGAGCACGACACTGATGACGATGGCCACAACCGTTATGAGGATGCGCTTCATTCCGTGGTCATTATAGCAAGGCTAATGACAGGGAAGAATCCGATATGTTAAGCTTACAAGTCTCTACACGAATACTGCCGGGGCGTGGCTCAGCTTGGTAGAGCGACTGGTTTGGGACCAGTAGGTCGTCCCGCACACACAACCGGGGAGTAGCTCAGCTTGGTGGAGCGCTTGGTTTGGGACCAAGAGGCCGTGGGTTCGAGTCCCACCTCCCCGACCATCAGCGTGTGTGCGGGACCGCCCCGACCGTGCGCCCGTAGCTCAATCGGAAGAGCAGCGGGTTTCTAACCCGTTGGTTGGGGGTTCGAGTCCCTCCGGGCGCGCTTCCTCTGCTGCTCCTATGAAGACGTGAGATGAAACGTCCGCGCGTGTGGATTCGCGCGCTGGTGCTTGGCTGCGGCGCACTGCTGCTCGGCGAATACATTGCGCTGACGGTGCTGGCACCAAGGTATGTGCTGCGCGCCATCCGGCAGCTTGCAGGCGGCGCTGTCTCCGTGGGCCGCGTGCGCTTGTCCCTGCCATTTACCTCGACGCTCAGCCACCTTCGGCTGCGGACCAACACGGAGGAGCGCGCCTTCGCGATCCAGCGGGCGACCGTGGTCCCGCGGCGATTCTCCATTCCGACCAAGACCTTGTGGATTGACGCCGTGACGATTGACCAGCCCGTCATCCGCGCCACGCGGACCCGCGAGGGCGCTTGGCGCTGGCCCAGCGTGTCGCCGCCAGGGGGTGCCTTGCCAGCGCCCGCCGGCTGGCAGCTCTCCATCGATTCGCTCCACATCGTTGACGGCTCGCTCATTTTTGTGGATGAGCAGCCGGCCAAGCCGTTTCACGGCATGATTGACCACCTCTCGCTGTCGGCGGGACCCATCACGGCGCCGCTGCGCGATCTGCCGATTAGCTTTGCCGTTCGCGGGGAGCTGGCGGGAGATGCCGGGCACGCCGCGCCCTTCTACTGTTCGGGCTGGATCGCGCCGGTCGCGGGGGATCTGCAGGGGTCGTGCCAGCTGGAGCCGCTGCCGATGGCCGCGCTCGAGTCATACTTGCGCGGGCCGCGCCGGATTCGCGTCTACGGGACGACGCTGCAAATCACCAGCCAGTGGTCGGCCGCAGGGAATGTCTTGCAGGCGAAAGTGCAGCTCGAGTTGGGGCATTTAACCGGCGAAGATTTCTCCGTGAGCGGTCGGACGATCTTTGACGTGAAGCAATTCGGCAGGAACCGGGAATTCTCGCTGCGAGGCGAAATCAATCTCATCGGGCCGATGGAGCAGCCGCAGGCCTGGCACGCGGAATTCGTGGCGGGGGATGACCAGGTGCAGAGCATGACGAACCGATTGCTCGATCGGGGGGTGGAAATAGTGCAGCTGCCGCTGTGGGGTCATCGGCTGAATCTCAGCTTAGTGCCGGCCACCGAGGCGACGATGACGGAGATCGAGGCGACCAGCAAGCAGATTAAGGAAGCGTTGGAGGTGCTGGCGATGCCGGCCGAGGAGCCATCGCAAGCACCGGTGGAGCTGCCGAGCGTGCCAGCGATCGATGACGCGGTCCTTGTTCCGCCTCCTTCCGCCCCATCGCCGCCGACGGCGCCGTCATCGCCCGCGCCTTCACCGGACACGTCCGCTGGGCAGTTGCCGGACGGCGCCTGATCAGGTAAGATACTCACCACCCTTCCAATTGATCCTGTCCTTCATGGTGGGCGTAGCTCAACCGGTTAGAGCACCAGGATGTGGCCCTGGGGGTTGGGGGTTCGAGTCCCCTCGCTCACCCGCCTTCTTCGCCGCCTCACTTTCGTGAGGCGGCTTCGAAGCGCTTGCTGAGGGGCGGCGAAGAAGGCGTTGCTGCGAAGCTGCTCCGGAGCGCGAAGCGCGTAGGAGAGCGAAGCAGAACAGAGCACACTCATGCATTACGTCTATATCCTCCGCAGTATCAATCACCCGAAGCGCCTCTACATCGGATGTACGCGAGATATCGAGAAGAGGCTCGTTGAGCACAGTCGGGGTGATGGTACTTACAGCAAGACCTATGCTTCGTGGGAGCTTGAAGCGTATACGGCTTTTCAGGATCAGCAAGTAGCTGAGAGATTCGAGCGCTACCTCAAATCCGGCTCCGGCCATGCGTTCCTCAAGAAGCGATTACTTCCGAAGCTTCCATCAATTCTGCACCCAGCGCAACCGGAGCAACACACCGTGCCACTCCGGCACGGCGCGTTGGTGTTCTGAGACGTATTGTCCAGGCTGAGCACACCTGACATTTGGCGTGCCGGGCTCCGTCGCCAACTCCAGCCATGCTGGCATTCCGTGGCTCAGATTTTTGCGCCGGACCCTTTGGCCGACCGTCCATTTCTGGCCGTTCGATGGATGGGTACCGAAGTCCGGCGTCCATGTGATCGCGGAAGTGTATCCGCGTTTCTGGCGCGGCCGCTATCCAGCCGCAGGACGGACATCGGACCAGCAGGATGCCTACACCGTCAGCCGCTGGCTGCAGGAAGCCGATCTGGCGGGCGATCTGGCGCCGCTATTTCAGCCACCGCTGACGGCGGACGAACGGGCCGTCGCAGACCTCGAAGGCTGGATTCTCGGAGTAGCATGAAGCGAGGGACGGGGTTTATCATGTCAGAAAGATGGCAGATATGTTATACTTTATATGATAATAGTGCCCTGTGAAGGCACTAATTTGAATAATAAAGTAACTAATACTTGACTATAATGCTAGTTTAGATGCAATATATGCACTGAGAGGGCAT
>JACQWM010000035.1 GCA_016209275.1 Candidatus Omnitrophota bacterium | reverse complement strand
GCTCCGATGCAGGCGATCTTGCTGGAGCCATTCACCCCGACGAGCGAGCTGCTGCGCACCTGCGAGGCCGTCGTGCGCGTGCATGATCGGCTTGGCGACCGCAAGAACAAGGCGCAAGCCCGGATCAAATTCGTCGTCAAGCGATTAGGGCCTGAGGCATTCCGCAACGAAGTCTTCGCCGAGCGTGAGAAGCTGCCCAACGCTCCGTATCCCGGTATGGACACGGTGGATGTCGCTGAACAACCGCCGAACGTGATGGCGTCGATTCCATCACCGACGGTCAACGGGACATTTTCTCGGTGGCAGTTCACCAATGTGCTGCCGCAAAAGCAGCAGGGGTATGTGGTCGTGACGATCCGCCTGCGCCTCGGGGATATTTCCACCGCACAGATGCGAGGACTGGCCAACATCCTGCGCATCTATTGCGGCGGGCAATTGCGCACGACGATTGAGCAGAATCTGAGCCTGCGGTGGATCAAGCAGGAGCATGTCCACGCGTTGTTTAGCGAGCTGAAAACACTGGGGTTGGCCGAGACGGAGGCGAATCGTTTGTGGGATGTCACCTCATGTCCGGGCGCTGAAACCTGCCAACTTGGGATTTCCGCCTCGCGCGGCTTGGCCAGGGCGGTGGAGGCCAAATTGAAAGAGAAGAATCTTCAGGGCGAGGACATTGACACCATCCACATCAAGATCAGCGGCTGCCCCAACTCGTGCGGCCAGCACCATATCGCCGACATCGGCTTTTTCGGCGGAGCGCGGAAGGTCAACGACCATCTGGCCCCCCACTTTCAACTGATGCTCGGCGGCATGGCCGCAGAAGGAGTGGCGAAATTCGGCGAGCCCATCCTCAAGCTGCCCTCCCGGCGGATTCCTGAGGCGATCGTTGAGATGCTCACCCGCTACCGCAAGGATCGGCAGTCCGCGAAGGAATCCTTCCGCGAATTTTCCGCGCGCGTTGGGGCGGCGTACTGGAAGCCAGCACTCGAGCCGTTTACGGCATTGCCGGCATTCCAGGACTCCCCCGAAGCCTATCGCGACTGGGGCGCTGAGACCGAGTTTACGCTCGGCGGCATGGGCCCTGGCGAGTGCGCCGCCTAACTTCGAACTACGATATCCGATATCGCCTTAATATGATCTAGATCATGGAGTGGCCCTGAGCCACTCAGTACCCTAGTCATAATTACGCTAGACAGGCAGGTGAGAGTTTTATAGAATTCTACGAAGGATCATGCGGAGTCAACTGCTCCTTGTTGGGTTGAATCACCGCACCGCCGATGTGGCGGTGCGCGAGCAACTCGCGATCCCATCGCGGGAGCTTGAGGCTGTCCTCACCACGCTGCACAGAGACTTCGCGTTTAACGAAGTCGTCGTCCTTTCAACCTGCAATCGCGTTGAGTACTACGTGGTTTCTTCGCGCCCAGCCGAAACCCTCAGCGCCCTCCAGGACTTCCTGAGCCATCGCAGCCATCTGGCACCCGAGGCGATTCACCCCCACCTCTATATCCGGCAGGGCGATGAAGTGATCCAGCATGTGTTTCGCGTGGCGGCCGGCTTGGATTCGATGATTTTCGGCGAATCCGAAATTACCGCGCAAGTTAAGCAGGCCTATGCGGCCGCCTTGCAGCAGGGGACGACCGGCCCGGCGCTCAATCGGCTCTTCCAAAAAGCGTTGCACGCCACCAAGATCATCCGTTCGCAGACCAAAGTCGCCGAAGGCCAAGCCTCGATCGGATCGGTGGTTGCGACACTAGCCCGGCAACTCTTTGGTGAGCGGCTGGCCTCGTGCGAAGTCCTGTTGTGGGGAGCGGGTAAGGCCGCCGAAGCGACCACCAAACATTTAGTGGCCAGCGGGATCAGCCGGTTATGGATCGTGAATCGCACGCAGGCCAAAGCCCAAGAGCTGGCCTCGCGGTGCCAAGGCGATCGACTCTGCGAAGGCGGTTGGCTCTCGTGGGAGCGCGCCTTATCGCATTTGCAGCGCGTCGATATTGCCATCGTGTGCACCCAAGCCCCGCACTACGTGATTGATCACGAGGACATCAAAGCCGTGGCCGCGTTGCGTAGAGCGCGTCCACTCTGTGTGATCGATTTGGCGGTGCCGCGGAATGTGGATCCTTCCTTGAAATCGCACCCAGGGATTCATCTCTACAACATTGATGATCTTCAAGCGATTGCTGCTGAGAGTCTCACGCGCCGGCAGGAAGAGGTCGCGCAGTGCGAAGCGCTCATTGCACAGCAAGTGGCGTATTGTCGTCGAGGAACGTCCATCAACCAGCAAGGGGACACATGCCTATCCCGCGAATCGTTAGTGTCGGTTTGATTCTTGCCCTCAGCGTCACTGGCGTCGCCTCCGCCACGCTCCAAAATCAAAAAAGTTTCAAAGAAGCCTACCCTGATAAAGAATCCAAGGCGTATAACTGCAAGATCTGCCACGACGGCGCCATCGGCAAAGCCACCAATCTCAACACGTACGGGAAAGCCTTGCAGACCAGCAAGGGCGGCGTGGGCAAGGCGAAAGCGCTGACCGTTGAGGACTACCGCAAGATTGAGAACGACGATACGGATCAAGACGGCGCGTCCAATGTGAATGAGTGGAACGCCGGCACCGTTCTGTCGGATCCCGCCTCAAAGCCAGCAGAGACGGAAAAATAACTGGGTTTCAATCAAGGGGGAGGGAAACTATGAGATTTCGGGGCGTTCTGTTGGGGATTGTGGGATGCCTGTGTCTGGAGATCATTCAAGCCCCCTCGGCGTGGGCGATCCCCGCATGGGCTCGCAAGTATGGCGTCTCATGCAATGTGTGCCACCAACCGAACGTTCCCCGTTTGAGTGATTTTGGTCATCGCTTTCGAAAACTCGGCTACCGCGTGCCGGAAGAAGTCGGCAAGCAGCCGGAGTACAAGGAAATCGGCCAGTATATTGCCATGCGCGGCCGGATGCGCTACGACGTTGAGAACTTTGAGCGTGGCCGAGACACCAGCGGGTTCCGATGGAATGATGCGACGCTGTTTTATGCTGGCCCCGTCACGTCAAATCTTTCAAGTTTCTTTGAGCTGGAAGTGAATGAAAGCAATGAGCTTGAAGCCTTGGGCCAGTTTTCCTGGCTCTTCGGCGGTCCCGAGCGATACGCGCAGATCCGACTTGGGCAATTCCACTCCCTCTCCCGCGTCGGGTGGGCTGGTTTTGATCGGCCAAGCGGCATTAACACCGCCCAGCCCATCGGCAGCACGCTTACCAGTACGGCTGTGCCGTTTACGCTTGCCAAGGATCACCGCGGGCTCGAACTCTCTGTCGGGTTGAATCCAGACATCCGACTCATCGGACAAGTTCTCAACGGGCTCGATACCAGCGGCAGCGGGACAACTGGAACGCGAGACAACGATAAAAACAAAGATTTCCTCCTCGCGTATGAGCAGATGATCGGCAAGCGGGGCTCTGGGATCACGGGGGTGTTCTATCGCGGGACGTGGCACCAGGCTGCAGGCACCGTCGTCAGCGGCACCGCGCTCGCGGATGACGATGCCTTTACAAAGTTCAACTTCTATCGCTACGGCCTGACGGGCAGCTGGATCTTCGGCACGCCGTTCTGGGAGGACCATCAAAGCGAAATCCAAGGCGGCGCCATCTTTGCCCATGACGCAGGGCCGCGCTCGTACCCCGGAGGCAAGCCGGACGCCGATGGGCAGTCCTACTTTGTCGGGCTTGAGCAGTACTTCAACGACGCATCGCTTTTTGGACGCCTGGACTTCAGGAATTTGGAAGTGGTTGGCGGAGACAACTGGCGCCGCCGCTATACGCTGGGATTCGCGAAGCAGATCAACGATTACCTGCGCTTCGCTGCCGAGGGCTTCGTCAATGACCTCGAAAGCTCCAACGATAGTATTGGCGCCAACATCGAGGCGATGTTTAACTTTTAACTGATGGTGACACGCGCGCTCGTGGTCGGAGGTGTCAGCCTGGTGTTGGTGGGGGCAGCGCCGATGCTTCCGACCACGCGCGTCACCATTCAAGACCTCAAAGCGTTTCCAGATCGCTACGACGGACAGACCGTGTCGTTGGAGTGCTACTACGACAAAGAAAGCCCGATTTGGGTCAGCGCGCTGCCGAACGCGGATGAGTGGATTGGGTTTTTCGTGACCGGCAAGCCGGACAAGGCGCTGACGTGGACGGGAGAGTACTACAATTTGCTGTTTGCACCCGCTGCGCTGCGTGAAACGATGCGGGCGTTGCGCGGTGGCGACAAAATTACCATCATCGGCGAGGTGTTCCGCTATCACTCGACCAGCCTTGAGGGTGCAGGTATTCGTGTGCGGCAGCTGCTCCAAGGCTGGGGCCCCTCTTCGAAAGTCCTTGGCACGACCACGCCCCCTGCAGCCAGTCAGCCTGACGCGTTGGAATCCCCCACCGCCACGGTCAATGCCGCGTCCCCTCAGACTCCAGACCGCCTGAATTCGTCATCCGATAGCACTGGAAAGTACGCCGTGACCATCAACGGCAAGCGCTATGAAGGGTTGCGGTTTAGCGACCGGTATAATTTCGACGGCGTTGACTTCCAGGTGGATCCCATACAGGAGAGAGGCCAATGAGTATCGCGCGAGGCGGTGGGATCGGACTCGGACTCGTGATCATCCTCGGATCGAGTGGATTCGCGTTGGCGAAAGAGGCATCGTCGGCGGAGCAAACTCCGGGGGCCTCCAAGAAACCCCTCGCTGAATATGTCGGGACAGAAACCTGCGCGGGCTGCCATGTGAAGCAGCACGAAGAGTTCAAGCAGTCCACCCACGCCAGAATCGCGATCCCCGGCGAGACTGGTACCGCGCAGGGCTGCGAGACCTGCCACGGCCCAGGCAGCCTCCATGCGGAAGCCGGCGGAGGCAAAGGGGTCGGCGGCATCATCAATCCGAAGAACGACCCCAGCACGTGTTTGGAGTGCCATCTGGATAAGAAAGCGGAGCTGCGTCTTCCGTATCACCATCCGATCATCGAAGGCAAGATGGGCTGCGCCGATTGCCACAACGCGCACGCGCCCGAGGTGCGGCCGTGGTCTTCCACATCGCTGAAGGACATCAACGAAGCGTGTTTCAAATGCCACAAGGAGCAGCGCGGGCCGTTTGTCTGGGAGCATGAAGCCTTGCGCGAAGGCTGCACGGTGTGCCATAAAGTCCACGGGTCGATCCACGAGAAAATGCTCGTGGCGCGCGATAACAATTTGTGCTTGCGCTGCCACACCCAAGTGGCGTTTCCGACGATCGGAAAGCGCAGTCATAGCACATCCTTGTATCAGGGCACCTGTTTTAGCGGCGGATGCCATACCGCGGTCCATGGGTCGAACTTTGATGACCACCTGCGCTACTAACAGCTAGGGGGTGCTCGATGCGCATCGAACGATCGTGGGTGTTGATCGCGGCAGTTATCGGCGTCCTCGGCTTGCGCCTGCCGGAGGCCATGGCGGATGAGCCGGAGATTTCAGCCTCCGTGTTGCCTATCCGGTACGCCGCGGTCAGCGGCAGTGTGGGCAAATTCCGCGCCCACCACTGGATGAAAGCCGGGTTCGCCAGCGGCCTGAAAGACCTCACGGCGAAATTCGTCCTGCCCAATGGAACCACGGTGCATTCCGAGGCGCATGCCATCATCGATGAGAACGATCTGGGCGCGGCCATCGACATCGAGAAAGAGAACCTTGGGTTTGTGAACTTCGACTACACCGAATTTCGAAAATACTTCGACACCACCGGCGGCAGCAACCGGCTGCTGCCGGTGTTTTCCGGCACCGAAGCCGCCAAAGACCTCACCCTGGACATCGGCAAGTTCGGATTGGAGACTGGCCTGACCTTGGAGGGGTGGCCGGAGCTGGGTTTCGGCTATGAGCGGGAGTTCAAGGATGGCGCCAAGTCGCGGCTGTCCTGGCCCCAGGTCAAGGAAGGGACGATTACAAGGAAGATCGCGCCATCCTGGCAGGACATTGACGAGATGGTGGATATGTTTGCGCTGCATGCCAATGATGAGCTGGCCGGATTTACGCTGCACGGCGAGCAGCAGTGGGAGTTTGTCCGATCGGAAAACTATCGGGTGGAGGAGCAATTGGGCCGAACCGGCACGACCTCCGATAGCAAGATCCGACGCCAGGACCAAGCCCCCGAGAGCAACCTAATGACGACAACCTTGGGAGCCGAACGGCACTTTCTCGATGACCGCGTGTTCACCTCGGCCAGCTACCACTTCGCCCACCTGAGGAACCGGGAGTTCGAGTCGCTGCTCGAGTATGACATCAACGGGGTCTCAACGAACTACACCTACCCGGAGCAGAAGCCGAACAACCGCGCGGATAGCAGCTACAATAGCCATACCTGGGTCGGCAATCTCACCACCAGCCCATGGCAGTCCTTCACGTTCGGCACGCGGCTGAAGTCAGAGGTCATCTCGCGCCGAAGCAATTCGACCTACAACCATGATTTCCGGTATACCAACACCAGCGGCTCCGCCACGGCCCCCAACAGCATCGCCGATGCGACGATGTACAGCCTCAGCGACCTGAAGGCGGCGCGATGGGGCGAGAATATCTCGCTGCGGTATACCGGCTTGCCGCGGACCGCGCTGTACACCGAGCTTGAGCTGGAGCAAACGCGGGCCCTGATGCGCGAAGACCGTCGGGCCGTCGACGGCCCTGATACCGGCGATGGCACCACCAACGTGACCGAAACGTTCAACCGCGAAACCGTCGCGAGTATCCGCCGCGGGGTGTGGAGCCTCGGCGGGCAGGTGGCGCCGTGGCCGTTTTTGAACATCACCTCCCACCTGCGCCATGTCCGCAGCAACACCGATTACGACGATCAACGGGAAAGCGACCCGGGGACCACGACGGCGCGCTCGGCGTTTTTCGACGGGCAAGGCATCCAGACCGAGGAGTTCATGCTGCGCACGACGCTGCGGCCCTCGAAGTGGCTCCGCTCCTCTCTCCGGTACCAGCTGCGCACTGACAAATACGCGACGCGGGTGGAGACCGAGCCGATTGTGAAGACCGCGTCGCGCTCGCATATCTACACGTATGACGTGTCGCTGCAGCCGCATCGCGATGTGTCGGCCACGGCGTCGTTTTCACGGCAAAACGCCTGGGTGACAACGCCGGCGCGGTATTTTCAGACCATCCCGTTCGTCAACAACAGCTCCAACATCCCGACGTTCAAAGCCGACGTCAACACGTGGCTGCTCGGATTGGATTACACGCCGCCGGCCCCGGTCAGCTTCAACACCACGCTGCTGTATTCCTGGGCCGATAACTTCAATGATTTCTCCGAGGTCGGCCAGCCGTTTGGCGCGGAGTTCGACCGGTTGGACCTGACCACGGGGATGAAATGGCAGGTCAGGGATGGAACGACGGTGGGCACGGAATACGCCTTTTATCACTATAACCCTAACGACAACGTGGAGCCGGGTGACTATAACGCCCACGTGATTTGGTTCGACGTCTCGCAGAAATTTTAAGGCATGTGCCCACGGCAGGCGGTGACCCGGCGGGCATTTTTGAGCTATCTGCTGAAGGGCGGGGCGTTTGCGCTCTTTGGCGCCACGCTCTATCCTATCGCGCGTTACCTCTACCCCCCGAAGGGCACCGAGGTTTCAGTGTCGAATGTGGTGGCCGCCAAAGTGGGGGAGCTGGCGGCGAATGCCGCAAAAATTTTTCGATTCGGCAACCGGCCGGGGATTCTCGTCAACACGCCGCAGGGTCAATTGAAAGCCTTCTCCGCCGTGTGCACGCACCTCAACTGCACCGTCCAGTATGATGACGAGGCCAGCGTCATCTGG
>JACQWM010000034.1 GCA_016209275.1 Candidatus Omnitrophota bacterium | reverse complement strand
GTACCTGGGCACTCTCGCCATCGGGGCGAGCTCCACCCTGACCACAACGCTGACCATCCCCGCCACCCTCGCTCCGGGCACGTATACCCTGGGCGCCATCGCCGATTACACCAACCGCCGCGCCGAAACTACCGAGACCAACAACAGCCTCAGCGCCACCCAACTCGTGATCACTCCCGGGGCGGATCTCGTCATGACCGCTCTCAGCGGCCCAGCCACCGCCACGCGGGGCACGAGTGTCGTCCTCAGCTCAACGGTGACCAACCACGGGCCAGGCAGCAGTGCCGGCTTCTACGTGGGGCTGTACCTCTCGACCGATCCGGTCATCACCACCGCGGATCGGCGTCTCGGCTACCGCTGGGTCAGCAGCTTGGGAGCGGCCGGCACCGCCACCGCCAGTTCCACCGCCTCTACGACCGTGACGATTCCCACCGCGGTGACCGCAGGCCCCTACACCCTCGGAGCGATCGCGGACTTCGAGATTCCCAACCGCGTCAAGGAGTCCAACGAAACCAACAACGCGCTGGCTGGCAGCCAGATCACCGTTGGACCGTAATCCTCTTTCGTCATCGCCGCCATTGCGTCATAATGGAAGCATGATGATGTGGCGGCTCCTCGCAGGGCTTGATGCGGTCTTCCTCTTCATCGTCTCGGTCATTCCGGTTCCCGAGGGCGGGCCGGAGATCCCGTACTTTGACAAGCTGGTGCATCTGTGCGAGTACTTCCTCTTTGCGTGGCTCTTGGCCCGGGCGTTTCGCGCCGGCCCTCGAGCGTTTCGCAACGCGTGGAGCATGGCCGTCGGGTATGGGATCGCGATTGAGCTCGTGCAGGCCATGATTCCCTGGCGGTCCGCAGAGCTGCTGGATGCCATCGCCAATGCCATCGGCGCAGCGCTCGGCATCTATGTAGCGAAAATGATGGTGAAGGAAGAAGTACGAAGGCCTTAATTCATGGTGATGATTCGTCCGTTTTGCGCGTTGCGGTACGATCTCGATCGGGCCGGCGAGCTCTCCGGCTTGATTGCGCCGCCTTATGACGTGATCGACGCGCAAGAGCAAGAGCAGCTCTACCGTGCCTCGCCGCATAATGTCATCCGCCTCATCCTCGGCAAGCAAGACGAGTCCGACACGCCGACCGATAATCGTTACACCCGCGCGCGAAGCGATTTCAATGCCTGGCGGCAGCAACAGATGCTTCGGCAGGATCCCGCACCTGCCCTCTATCTCATTGAACACGCCTTCACAGCCGATGGCCGGCAGCAGTCGCGGCTGGGGTTCATCGCGCTGCTTGAGCTTGCGGAGGGGATCGAGCGATCGGTGTTCCGCCATGAGCAAACACTGGCCGCACCCAAAGAGGATCGCGCGAAACTCATGGAGGCGGTGCCGGCGAATCTGGAGCCGATTTTCTGCATCTATCCTGATGAAGGCGGGAAGATTCAGACAGCGCTCACCGCTGCCACCCGTCAGCCGCCGACCGCCGAGGCGGTGTTGCACGGCGAATCCATTCGGCTCTGGGCTCTCACCGATCAATCACTCAAGCACTCAATCACCCAATCACTCGCTTCAGTTGCTGTGCTGATCGCCGACGGCCACCATCGGTTTGAAGTCGCCTACGCCAACCGCAAGCGCCATGATGCGGTGATGACCTATTTCGTCTCGATGGCCGATCCCGGGCTGGTGGTGCGGCCGATCCACCGCGTGCTTGAGCCGGGCAGGGGATTGGCGGTGGACGCCCTGCGCGGGCAGTGCCGCATTGAGACGGCTCCGGATCTTGCGTCGCTGCTGCAATGGCTGTCGCAGCCGCAGGAAGGG
This sequence comes from Candidatus Omnitrophota bacterium, assembly GCA_016209275.1. Classification (NCBI taxonomy): domain Bacteria; kingdom Pseudomonadati; phylum Candidatus Omnitrophota; species Candidatus Omnitrophota bacterium. The sequence goes on along the minus strand of JACQWM010000034.1, from coordinate 9,943 downwards.
CCGGGGCGATTCGGCGCCTTTGACGGTCGAGCGTTGTACCGCCTTCAGGTCGCCCCTGAGGCGCTGCAGCGATGGCTGCACGCACCAACGGTTCCCGCACCCGTGGCCTCGCTGGATGTGTCGTTGTTGCATCAGCTCTTGCTGCCGCAAGTCGGGATCAATGGCACCGGGGTGTCGTATATGGCAGAGGCCCCGAAAGCATTTGAAGCGGTGGCGCAAGGCCAAGCCGGCACGGCGTGGTTTCTGCGAGGCATTCCGCTGCCGCAGATCTACGCGATCGCCTCCCAAGGACACACCCTGCCGCCGAAGTCGACCTATTTTTATCCCAAAGTCCCCTCAGGCTTGGCGATCCATCCGTTCTCACCCATCAACACACAATAGTGGCATGAAGACTGCGGTCTTTGCGATTGCGATCTTTCTCCTCGCCGCCTCGGCTGAGGCAGGTCAGGTGTTCCAAGATTTCGAGCCGGATAACGGCTCCACCTACTATGGCTCAGCCGGGGGCGGGGCATCGTCCGGTTTTTCCAGCGGAGCCGGCGGCGGGTTTGTCAAAAGCGGCTACCCGCTGACCCAGTGCGGTCCTGAACCGCTGGCGGCTGAGCCGGTGCATGGCGGCCGGCGCGCGTGGAAAGTTGAGAGCTATGCCTACTGGAATACCACCTCGATTGAACCTCAGACCGGTGTGGCGAACTTCGACCCTACGAAGAACGATCGCCTGACCTTCTGGATCCTCTCCATTCCTCGCCGCGATTGCTTTGTCTACGGCTGGTCCGGCCCTACGGAGAACACCGTCGGCGTGCGAGTGTTTGACCAGGGGGCATACGCCGAGGGCGGGTTTGAAGTCTGGACCACGAAAACGGCGCGGTACGCCGAGTGGACGCAGCTGGGGATTCTGTTCAGCCAACTGCCGGCCGATTTTGATCTTGCCCATGTGACGAGAATTGAAATCAAGAACTACAGCCCCGGCGCCTATTACCTTGATGATATTGCGGTCGTGCGCGAAGACCGGGTCTATTCCGCCTTCGAGCCTGAGCTCCGTGCCGGCTCCGGTGTTGGCGATTTCGGATGGAAATGGGTCGATGCTGATTCGGCGGGATTTTCGGCCAGCGGGGAACCGGCGCATGAGGGCGCTCATTCCTGGAAACTGATCAGCACGCAGAAGTGGGGCGGCACCGGTCTCCAATCGCAGGAGCAGCGGCTTGATGGATTGGACCAAACTTTTTGGCGCGTCGACCTGAACCCTGCGCTCAACGATCGGCTCACGCTCTGGGTCTACGCGCAGCCGGAGAACGGGCTCGACAACACCCTCAACGTGCAGTTCTACGATCACGGCGCGCACTTCACCGATCAAACCAAAGTCGAGTTCTGGACGAAGCAAACCATTCCCGCCGGCCGATGGACCAAGATCACGGTGCCATTTAACGCCCTTCCGCAGGATCTGAATTTGCGCGATCTGAACAAAATCCAAATCCAGTTTTATTGGCCCGGCACCTATTACCTCGATGACATCCGGGCCACCGGGCCTGATGCTGCGATCAATGATCCTACGATGTTGCGGCAGGGTGGGATCCACTGGCAGCCGGTGCCGTCAGCCGGCCTGTATCGCGTGCAAGAAAATCTCGATGGGCCGGAGAGTTCTGCGTGGCGGACGATCTACGAGGGCAGCGATCCGGTCGCTCCGACAACCGCCCTGAGCCGCCGCTGGTTCCGCGCGCGATGGGAGGAAGCGGTCACGGCCGGCAATCCATTGCCGTATATGTCGGATTGGTCCGAGGCCGTGGAATATCTTCCGCCGCCGGTGTTGATTGATCCCGGCCAACTGAAAGCCGGTTTCGTGACGTCCACCACCCTTCCCCAGACGCAAACGTATGAGCTGCAATACGCGATGAGTCGATGGGGCCCATGGACCTCGCTGCCGGGAGGACCCTTCCCGCCAGTAGGAGCACTGCCAGGGCAGTGGTACCGCGTTCGCGGGGTCCGTGATGCGCCGGCAGGAGAATTAGCCGATGCGACGCCTTGGAGTCCGCCGCTTCAATACACCACGACACCGACGTATATCAAGACCAGCGGCACGCAGTTGAAAGATGAGAACGGGACAGGACAACCGGTGCATCTGCAAGGGGTCAACCTCGGCGGCTGGTTGCTCATCGAGCCATGGATGACCGGGCTTGGCACGACCGATGCCAACCCCATCGAGGATGACTGGACCATTCGCGATGTGCTGGGCCGCCAGTATGGAGCCGGGGGCACGGATGCGTTCTTGAGCATCTATCAGCAGAGCTACCTCCAGGAGGCCGATCTTGATGCCGTGATGCGCATGGGGCTGACGTTTGTGCGGCTGCCGATCTACTACCGCAACCTCCAAGATGACGCGGGCAATTGGATCCGAGACGCGCAGGGACACATTGATTTTTCCCGGATCGATTGGCTCATCCAGGCCTGCAAGGCGCGCGGGATCTCTGTGCTGCTGGATCTTCACGGCGCGCCCGGCGGTCAGAGCCTGGAGTTCCACACCGGCCGAAAGAATTTCAGCAAACTCTTCGATGCCGTGGAGGGGCCAACATACCAAGCTCGCACCATCGAATTCTGGCGGCAACTCGCCACGCAATATAAGGATGAACCGGCGGTCGTCGGCTATGACCTGCTCAATGAGCCCTTCGGCGCGCCGACCAATCAAACGCTCTGGGATTTCTATGCGCAGCTCTACCTGGCGATCCGCGCCGTCGACCCCCACCATCTGATCGTGATGATGGGGAAGGGCGATTGGGATTCATTGCCGCCGCCAGCCTCGATGGGATGGCAGAACGTCATGTACCAATTCCACTATTACAACTTCGGCTATGACGAGGATGTGGCCTCGCACCGCGCCTTTATCGACGGCAAGGTGGCGTTGGCTGCGGCGGCGCAACCCACCTATCAGGTGCCGGTGCTGATCGGCGAGTTTAACGCCTTTAGCCAAAAAGGTTCGTGGGATTATGCTCTTCAAACATTCAATGTCCAGGGGTGGAACTGGGCGAACTGGACGCTGAAGGATCATTCGCATCCGTCCAACTGGGGCTTGTTCACGCACGCCGGCTACACGGCCGGCCCGATCAAGATCCGCAACCCCCAAGATGACGCCACACCGGGCGATTCGCTGTTTGATCTGCAGGAGAAACTTAGAAGCTACGATACGCTGCTCCATCATGTGCCGAATGTCTCGTTGATCAACACGTTGAGCGCGCAGACCATCTGGGAACCGCCGTCGGGCAACGGTCCGGCGATTCAGCGTCTGGAACCTGCGGTTATCGGGCCTGGGGGATCGTTTTGCGCGATCGGAGTTCGCTTCGGAGGAGCTCAGGGTCCTGGGGCGGTGTTGTTCGAGGGCACGTTGTTACCGGTCGTCTCCTGGTCGGATACGCAGGCCTGCGTGTACGTGACGACGCAGAATAACGGCCGCAGCATCGGCGAGGTCACGGTGCAAACCGCGCAAGGAACGAGCGATGGCCTCTTGCTGCGCATCGTCTCGCCCTCTGGGATCACCGGGATGAGCGGTGGCGGCGTTGGATCGGAGATCACGTTCACCGGGACGAATTTCGGCGATTTCGGCAGCGTCCGATTTTACTGGACGTCCTGCATCGAAATTCCAACGATAGAGCCATTGCGCCCGTGCAATCGCGGCCGCGCCTCAATTGTTTCCTGGTCGCAGACGCAGGTGCGCGCGATTGTGCCGGCGGATGCCGCCATCGGGCCGGTGAGTGTTGGTGGAGCCGGAGGCTTCTACAACGGCCGTGTGAATCGGCCGCCGGTGCCAGTGCCGGTGCCGCCTCAGAGCGTTGACGCCGGCGGCACGCTGCAATTCACCATCGACGCATCGGATCCGGACAATGATCCACTGACGTTTAGTCTCGTGCGCGTTTCTCTCACGCTGCTGCGGCCGCTTTCAGGAACAGCGCCGAGCGACCTGACGCCGGCCACGCCGACCTTTGATCCCGTCACGCGGACATTTTCTTGGTCCCCAACCCACGCCCAGTGGGGCAGCTACGAAGCGGTGTTCAACATTTCAGATCCCGGCGGGCTCAGTGCCACGCTGACCGTGCCCATCACCGTCGTCTACGTGGCTCAGTCGCCGGTGTTAGCTCCGATCGGCGACAAGACGATTTCAGAGGGCCAGGCGCTCACTTTCACGGTCACCGCCACCGACGTTAATGGCGATGTGCTGACCTTCAGCGCCAATCCGCTGCCATTGGGTGCGACCTTTGCCGCGGATACGCAAACATTTTCCTGGACGCCGACGTATGCGCAAGCCGGGACTGTGGTGGTCACCTTTACCGTGACGGATATCGTGGGCCTGACCGATAGCGAAAGCGTCTCCATCATCGTCAGCGATGTGACGCGTCCGGATCTGCTGATGAGCGCGCTAAGCACAACCGCTACGTCGGCGCGGCCAGGCAGCTCCATCATGATATCGAATGCCGTGAAGAATCAAGGCGCGGTGGCCTCGACGAGTCTGAAGGTCGTCTTCCACCTCTCCACCGATGCGAGCTATGGCGGCAGCGATGACATGGCCTTCACCGCAACTCGTGCGCTCAGCACCTTAGGCATTGGCGCGACCAGCGCTGTCAACACCAGCGTGACCGTGCCGGCGACAACACCGTTAGGCGCCTACGTCATCTGTGCCATGGCCGATGGAGAGCAGGCGGTGGTCGAAACCGACGAAAGCAACAATAGCCGTTGCACGAACACGACGCTCCAAGTCACCAAACCGGATCTGGTCATGCAAAGCGTGGTCGGTTCCGCCACCGGGCTCACCGGGGCCACCATCAGCCTGACGGATACCGTGCAGAATCAGGGAGCGGTCGGGGCCACGGCGTTCTATGTCGGCTATTATCTTTCCACGGACGCGATGATCACGACCGCGGATCGCCGCATCGGCTATCGCTACCTCAGCAGCCTCGGGGCGAATACCCCCTCGACCGGGACAACCGTCGTGACGATTCCCAGCACCCTCGCTCCGGCGACCTATTATCTTGGGGCCCTTGCGGATTATGCCGGCAATAGCAGCGAGACCAATGAGACCAACAATGCGCTCGCCGGCAACCAGATCGTCATCACCCCAGGGGCGGATCTGCTCATGACTGCACTCAGCAGTGGAGGCGGCGGCGTGACCGGCGGCCCCTTGCCGGTGGCCTTCACTGTCCTGAATCAAGGCACGGGGACCACGACCGACTTCTATATCGGACTCTACCTGTCCGCCGATGCGACGATCACCACCGGCGACGTCTTCCTGGGCTATCGTTACGTGGGAACACTGGCGGCGGGCGCGAGCAGTGCGCTGACCCAGACCGTGACGATTCCTGCGACCCTCGCCCCCGGCACCTACATCCTCGGGGCGATGGCGGATTACACCAACCGCCGCGTGGAGAGCCATGAAACGAATAATAGCCTAGCGGCCAACGCCGTGGTCGTAAGTCCTGGCGCGGATCTGGTGATGACAACACTGACCACCTCCGCCACCGCGGTCACCGGCAGCACCCTGGCGATCACCAACACGGTGACCAATCAGGGCATCGGCGCGGCCAGCAGCTTCTATGTGGGCTTTTACCTCTCGGCGGATCCGCTGCTCGGCCCAGGCGATCTCCTCCTGGGGAGTCGCTCGCTCAACAGCCTCGCCGTGGGTGCTAGCTCCACCGCCACAACCACCCTGCCGGTATCCGCAGCCCTGACTCCGGCCACCTACTCTATCCTGGCCAAGGCGGACTTTACCAACGCCCGGGTGGAAACCAACGAGACCAACAACACCCTGGCCACCGCGACCCCGGTGACCATCACCCCCGGGGCGGATCTGGTGATGACGGCCCTCACTGGCCCAGCGAGTGCGACTCGCGGGCAAGCCATCAGCCTCAGCTCCACCGTTCGCAACCAAGGGGTGGGCAGCGCCGCCTCGTTCTACGTCGGGCTCTATCTCTCGACCGACTCGGTGATCACGAGCGGGGATCGGCGGCTCGGCTACCGATCCATCAATAGCCTCGCGGCAGGAGCGAGTAACGGGCCCATCAGCATCAACGTCACCATCCCCACCGCCGTGACGCCGGCCACCTACTACCTCGGGGCGATCGCCGATGACACCCGCCAGCGGACGGAGAGCAACGAAACCAACAACGCCCTAGCCGGGGCGACGATTGTGGTAAACTAAGAGCGATATCAGATATGAAACGGCCGTTTCATATCTGATATCGTCTTTATTTCCTTGCCTGCCTGTGCTAGCATAACTCTCTCGATTGACTCCCCGAGACCATGAAACTATTCAGCCGGCAGCCATCAAGCCCTGGTCGAAAGTCGAAGCGCGATATTCCCACCGACTTGTGGACGAAGTGCGACGGCTGCGGCCAGCTGCTCTACAACAAGGCGCTCGAAGAAAGCTTGTGGGTCTGCACGAAATGCGACTTCCACTTTTCGCTGCCCGCCCGACAGCGGTTGAGCCTGACGATCGATGACGGCACGTTCGAAGAATGGGACACGGAGCTTCGGCCGATGGATCCGCTGCGCTTTAATGTGCCGGAGCCGTATCCGATGAAGGTGCAGGAGGCCCAGCGCGCCTGCGGCATGGCGGATGCGTGCCTGACCGGCAAGGGGTTGCTCGAGGGGCATCCGGTCGTGGTGGGGGTCACCGACTCCCGGTTCATGATGGGCTCGATGGGCTCCGTGGTGGGAGAAAAACTGACCCGGGCCATCGAGCGGGCCACCGAGCAGCAGTTGCCGCTGATCATCATTTCGGGCTCCGGGGGCGGGGCGCGCATGCAAGAAGGGGTCTTGAGCTTGATGCAGATGGCCAAGACTTCCGGCGCCCTCATGCGGTTCGATCGAGCCGGCGGGCTGTTTCTTTCGGTGCTGACCCACCCGACGATGGCCGGCGTCTTGGCGAGCTTCGCCACCTTGGGCGATCTGATCATTGCCGAGCCCAAAGCGCTGATCGGCTTCACCGGGCCGCGCGTGATCGAATCGACGATCCGCCAAAAGCTGCCGGAGGGGTTTCAGCGCTCAGAGTTTTTGCTGGAGCACGGCCTCATTGATCTCATCGTCCATCGCCGCGAGATGAAGGCTCGCCTCGCCTCCCTGGTGAGCTATATCAGTCCACAGTCCACAATCCACAATCGACAATCCTCGTGATGGCCCAAGTCATCCTCAAGCACGTCTCAAAAACGTACCCCAGCGGTGTCGTGGCCGTGAAGGAGGCGGATCTCACGGTGGAGAATCGCGAGTTTCTCGTGATTGTCGGGCCCTCCGGCTGCGGCAAATCAACCCTGCTGCGGATGATCGCCGGGCTGGAGGACGCCACGGTCGGCGAGATCTGGATCGGGGAGAAGCTCGTCAATCATCTGCCGCCCAAAGAACGCGACATCGCGATGGTGTTCCAGAACTACGCGCTGTATCCCCACATGACGGTGCATGACAACATGGCCTTCGGGTTGCGGCTGCGGAATTATTCCAAACGCGAGATCGAGCAGCGGGTGCGGGAGGCGGCCGCGATCTTGAATATCGAGCCGCTGCTGCAGCGCAAGCCCCGGGAGCTCTCCGGCGGCGAGCGGCAGCGGGTGGCGGTGGGGCGCGCCATCGTGCGCAAGCCGGTGGTCTTTCTGTTCGATGAGCCGCTGTCCAACTTGGACGCCAAGATGCGGGTGCAGATGCGGACCGAAATCCACAAGCTGCATCTTCGGCTGCAGACGACGATGGTGTACGTGACCCACGATCAGACTGAAGCCATGACGATGGGCGACCGGATCGTGGTGATCAATAAATCCACCATCCAGCAGGTGGCCGATCCGCTGACCATCTATGACCACCCAGCCAATAAGTTTGTCGCCAGCTTCATCGGCTCGCCGCCGATGAATTTTCTCGCGGGAAAGATCCAGCGCGTGGGCCAGGACTACTTTTTCAGCGACGGCGCGCTGCGGCTGCGCATTGTCGAGGAGATGGCGGCATCGCTGGCCGCCTATGAGCGCCGGCCGGTGGTCTTCGGGGTCCGCCCGGAAGATCTCTACGATAAGCTCTTCATCACCGAAGCGCCCAGCGATTGCATCATGCGCTCCACCGTTGAGCTGGTGGAGCCGCTGGGCGCTGAAGTCTATCTGCATCTGAAGGTTGGGTCGCATACCTTGATCGCGCGGGTTGGGCCGCATGACCGCCCGGAGGTCAACCAAGATCTCGACTTGGTCTTCGATATGGGCAAGGCCCACTTCTTCGACCCGCAGACCGAAATCGCCATCGTATAAGTGACCAGGCGGTCAAGCGCGTTTTCCGCTGCTCGTCCTCACCTGGCCACTCGGTCACCGGGTCACCGATCAGATGGACACTGAAGCCGCTATTGCCGCACCGCTATCCATCCGTGGCCTGCTGGCCGGCATGGTGGCACTGCTTGGCGCGGTCCTTGCTCTTGCGCTGACGCATCGCCTCCCCGACGTCCCCTATCTCGTGCCGCTGCTGTGCCTCTCGCTCATCGCGATCTCGATTGCCGCCTGGATGTTCTATTCGATTCGCCATAGCCTCGGGGTCAGCGCCATCGCGCTCGTGGTGGTGTCCTGGGCGTGGGCCGCGCAGCCTCGCAGCGGCTGCGCTGGGGCGCTGGTCGCCGGGCTAGCCCTCATGGGGCTTGCGGCATGGCGCAAGCAGCAGCAGATCCAACAGCTGCACGGCGTGCTGCAGCTCGTGGAGGATGTGCAGGAAGAGCAGGCGGTGGCCACACAGACGATGACGCGCGCGCAAGAGACCCGCGAAGCCTTGCAGAAGAAAATGGAGCGCTACGCGCAGCTGCAAACGTTCGCGGAGCGCCTCAGCCATCTCACCGACCTGGACGCGGTGGTCCGGCTGGCGGTGGAGCAAGCCTTTGAGCTCATCGGCAAATCGGATGCGTGCCTGCTGCTGTTGGTGGATCCCGCTCGGCAGGGGCTTTCGCTCGTGGCCTCCAAACGCCGCAAGGGGTCCGCCCCCATCCGCCTGAAGCAGGGGGATCACATTGACCGCCATGTGCTGCGCTCGCATGTGCCGCTGTTGGTGAATGAGGTGCGGCGGGATTTTCGCTTTCCGATGGCGGTTGGGGCCGAGCGGACGATCAGCTCAGTGATCGCTTGCCCGCTGCTGGTGGGCCACAGCCCCTCGGGCGTGCTGCGGCTGGATGCGGCATCACCCGACCGCTATACGCAGGATGATTTGCGGCTGCTGGGGATTGTGACCGACCTCATCGCGACGGCTGTCGCCAATGCCATGCTCTTTGCGCGCACCCAGGAGCTGGCGATGACGGATGGGCTGACCGGCGTGATGCTGCGCCGGCCGCTGCTGGAGCAGCTGGCGGTGGAATTGGCGCGCGCCGCCCGCATGAAAGCGCCTGTCGCATTGCTGATACTCGATATCGACCATTTCAAGACCTACAATGACACCTTCGGCCATACGACCGGGGATTTGATTCTCAAGCATCTCGCACGGCTCTTGCGCGCGGCGGCACCGGAGGGGGCACTCCTTGGCCGCTACGGCGGCGAGGAGTTCCTGATCGTGCTTCCGCAGGTCGGCGGTGCGATGGCCGCGGAGGTCGCCGAGCGCCTCCGCCGGCGGGTAGAGCGCCATGCCGATTGGGGGACCCGATCCAAGGAGCCGCTGGCTGGCTCCGGAGGTGTGGCAGGAGGCGGGGTCACCGTGTCGGTGGGTGTCGCCTCATATCCGGCGGATGCCGAGACGCAAGAAGAGCTGATCCGCCTTGCCGATGGGCGGCTCTACCGCGCCAAACGGGAAGGACGTAATCGCGTCTGTGCAACGTGACACAAAATTACCAATGACCAAGCACCGATGACCAAACCGTTTGGTCATTGGAATTTGGTAATTGGTCATTAACCAAGGGTAAAGTCGTACTTTAGCCACCTGGATGATGAGTATGTTGCTCAAGCAAGTACATGAGCTGTTGAACTTGTTGATC
>JACQWM010000033.1 GCA_016209275.1 Candidatus Omnitrophota bacterium | reverse complement strand
GCATAAGTGACTGAGTCGCCTCCTCCGAGGGGACTCCGCGATGGGAGTCAGGGAACGGTCGCAACGCCTCAGGGCGTTCACGACCGATCGCATGGGTCGGAGTTTGGGTGTTGCAGAGCGTTTTCATAAGTGGGATCATCGATCGCACCGCACAAGGAAACCGGTAGCATCGGGCGATGCGGACACCTCGGTCTGCCGGCGGCACGCGGGAGCGGCCCGCTCCAGGTGAGCGAGATACAGGTCACGCTGTTGGGCCGTGGCCGACAGGCTGATCGCCACCGTCACCGCGGTGGGAGTAATCGACAGCGGCACCGCATCGTTCACGTCGATCTCATGGCGCATAGCGATGTTGATCAGCGTTTCCACCGTGCGGAACACCCGCATGTCGGCCGCCGTCGGCGGTGCAACATCATGCGGGTCTCGGACGCGCGCCTGCAGCGCAAAGGGGTAGATGGTAACCCCTTGGGTTTGCTGCAAGCGGAACGATTCCAGGCGCAGACTGTCGACGTCTTGCACGCCTTGGAGCTGCTCGAAGAGGCTTTGCACCTGCGAAAACCCTTTCTCGGTCTCCTCCGACATCACGGCACCTCGAACCGCCACGGCGCCGTCGTGTTCGCTGACCTCATCCAGCCGCATCGTGGGGGGGGCGGCGGCTCGGATGGCCCCCTCGAGGCGTTCCCACCGCTGCCGCTGCGTCGCGCGTGGCACCTCCGGATCTAACGCCACCGCAGGCGGCGGAGCCAGCACGGGCTCATCCGCAACGATCATGGCGCGATGCTTCAGCGCCCAGAACCCCCATGCCATGATGGTGATCAGAAACACGACGATCAGGAAGATCTGCACCCGACGGTAATACCGGCTCGCAATGGTCATGACGAAACCTCCGGACGCAACAGCGGAAACAAAATTACATCCCGAATCGAGGGTTGGTTCAGCAAGAGCATCGCCAACCGATCCACGCCTACACCCAAGCCGCCGGCCGGCGGCATGCCGTATTCCAGCGCTTCCACAAATGATTCATCGATCATCTTGGCTGGGAGCTGAGAGCTAGGAGCTAGGGGTTGCTGTCCCGCTCCGCGCTCAAGTTGCGCTTCAAACCGCCGCCGCTGCTCGATGGGATCATTGAGCTCTGAATACGCATTCGCCACTTCCATGCCGCCGATGAACAACTCAAAGCGCTCCGTGATAAGAGGATGGCCCGGCTTGGCTTTCGCCAAGGGGGAGAGCTCGGTCCAGTAGTCCACGACAAACAGCGGCTTGGCCTTGGTCTTCGGCTCAAAGAGCTGCTCGACCAGCCGCACGAGCTGTGAACGGCTGAGGCCCTTGACCTGCATGCCCTTCGTCTGCAACACCGCCTGAATCTGCTCCAGCGAAGACTGCGGGGCCAGTCCCATGGCGTCCATTGTCTCGGCGAAGGAGACGCGATCCCACGGCGGGGTGAGGTCGATCGCCTGGCCTTGATACTGCAGGGTGAGCGTGCCGCACAGCGCCTTCGCGGCATCCAGAATGAGCGCTTGCACCAAGTCCATCATGGACGCGTAGTCGTGATACGCGGCGTAGGCTTCGAGCATGGTGAACTCGGGATTATGCCGTGTTGAGATGCCTTCATTACGAAACGAGCGATTCAATTCATAGACGCGCTCCAATCCGCCCACAAGCAATTTCTTTAAATAGAGTTCCGGGGCCAACCGCAGATATAAATCGGCATTCAGCACATTGTGATGCGTGACAAATGGCTCCCCGGCAGCGCCCCCGGGAATTGCGTGCATCATCGGCGTTTCCACCTCGATGAAGCCATGCCGCTCCAGTGTGGCGCGCAGCGTCGACACCAGCTTCGCCCGGCCGAGAAACACGTGGCGCACCGGTTCATTGGCGATGAGATCCAAATAGCGCTGGCGATAGCGGATTTCCACGTCTTTCAGCCCATGCCATTTCTCCGGCAAGGGCTGCAACGCTTTGGCCAGAAGGGTCAGCTGATCGACTTGGATGGTGACCTCGCCGGTCTTCGTCTTGAACATGGCGCCGGAGACCCCGACGATGTCGCCGAGGTCTAAGTTTTCAAAGAACGCGTAGGGGCTTTCGCCAATGCGCTCGCGCTTGAGGCACAACTGGATCTTGCCGGTGGCATCGCGCAGATCGGCAAAGCTTAAGCCCCCATGGCCGCGCTTGGCCGTCAGCCGTCCGGCCGTCGTGGCCGCCCGGCCATCCGAAAATTGCGCGACGAGTGCTGCGATCGGCTCGGTCTTGGGAAACCGCTGGCCGTAGGCATTCACGCCCTGCTGTTGCAACACGGCAAGTTTTTCTCGACGGATCTGGGCTTGATCTTCAGGCATGGAGGCTTCGTCTATTGTACCAAAAAGTCGCCAGGGTGATGGCAATGCAGACGAAGGCGAACCAGTCGCCGAAGCGAAGATAGGCACTGTTGGCTGGGCCCTGCCTGATCTCGCACGCGCGAGTGCCTTCGACGAACAGCTCGCGGCCTGAGGCATCATGCACCGAGCCGATCCACCGTCCGGTTGCATCGATGCAACCGGACCAGCCGGTGTTGGCCGCGCGCACCACGGGCACCCGCAGCTCCACCGCCCGGAACGTTGAGGCTTGGGCATGCTGATACGCAGCCGCCGTCGGCCCAAACCACGCGTCATTCGTGATCACCACCAGCATCCGCGCCCCATCCCGCACGAACCGCCGTGCCAGCGAAGGGAAAATGTCCTCGAAGCATATCAACGTACTGAATGGAAATTTCGAATTGCGAATTTCGAATTGCGAATTGAAAACCGTATATCGGTCCCCTGGGGTGAAGTCGCCGATGGGCGGCAAGACGCGGCGCAGCCAGGGAAATGTCCGCTCGCCGGGAATGAATTCTCCGAACGGCACGAGATGGAGTTTATCGTACCGGTCGAGGATATCGCCGGCTGCAGACAGCAGCACGGCGCTATTGCGCAAGGTCAGCCAGTGCTCTCCCCTGACGAGGACCGGAGCTCCGACAAGCAGCGGCAGCTGGGTGTGTTTCGCCACGCGCAGCATACGCTGGGTGAGTTCTTCATCGCCGCCGAAATAGCCTGGCACCGACGTTTCCGGCCAGACGATCAGATCCGGGTGGGTTGCCGCGGCTTCTGCGGTGAGCGACTCGTAGCGCTGCGAGATACGCTCCACGAACGCCTCATCCCATTTCTGCTCCTGCGGAATGTTGCCCTGCACCACCGCCACCCGCACCGGCTGCACCTCACTCACCTTGACCATCACCTGGGCGCTCCGTAATGCGCTGTAGCCCATGGTGACCGCGAACGCGACAAGAACCACCACCCACTGAGCCGATCCTCGTGGTGGGGCACGCCGATGCCCCTGCCGATGTCTGCTCACCCAGAGGGGGCCGCTGATCATCTCGGCGATCGCGGCATTCACTAGCACGATCAGGAACGAAACGCCCCACACCCCGGTGACATCCGCGAATTGAATCAGCCGAAGCCATGGAGTTTGAGAATAGCCCAGCAGATTCCAACCGAATCCTGAGAGCAGGTGGCTGCGCGCGTATTCCAGCACCACCCAGAATGCTGGAATGACGAAAAGACGACCCATGACCCATGACTCATGACCCATGACCAAAGCGGTTTTGTCGTGCGTCGTGTGTCGTGTGTCGTGTGTCGCAGTGACGAGGTAGCCGAATCCCCCAAAATACAGCGCCAAATAGGCGGACATCAGCAGCCAGCCGACAACCGTCACATGGATCAGCCACCATCCTGAGCCGAGAAAGAAGAGGAAGCCGACCAGCCACGACCACCAAAAGGCGACTCGGGGCTGTGGGCTCTGGGCAAGGAGCAGCAACCATGGAACCAGCGCGAACCACGCGAGCCAAAACAGTTTCAGCTGAAGACAGGGGAGCGCGAGGAGAACAGCGCTTGCCACCGCCAAAAGAGGAAGGGTGTTACGAGAAGAAGATGTACTATGCACGATGGTATGACTGGCTCTTGACCGTTTTCCACACGCCCAGGCCGCCGAGCAGCCCAATCAGCCCCAGTGATCGCCAGATAATCTTTATCATCGGATGATACCCTCCAGCGTTGCATCGAAGCGATCCCAGGGCAAGATATGGACGCCGGATCGACGCTGCTCCATCGCGCCGCCATAGACGACATAGGCATCGGCTCGCGAACCGGATAAGCGCTGCCAATACCGAAGATCGCGCAGGAAGCGCTCCTGAAAGGTTTCTGAGGCTTTGATTTCCAGCGGGATCAGACGACGTCCGGCCTCGATCAGACCATCAACCTCATGGCCATGTCGATCTCGCCAAAAATATAGCGACGGCTGCCGACCTTGGTGATACCACAATTTCAGCAATTCAGCGATCACAAAGTTTTCAACGATCGCCCCCCGCATGGCATGGTAGGTGAGATCCCGGGACGTGCGGATGCCAAGACAGTAACATAACAGCCCAGTATCATAAAAATAGAGCTTTGGCATCTTGACGAGGCGCTTGCGGAAATTGCGGTGGTGGGGTTGGAGCAGATAGATGATGAAGCTGGCTTCGAGGATCGAGAGCCAGGCTTTCACGGTGTTATGCGTCACGCCGCAAGCTTCAGCAAGCGAGGAGAGGTTCAAGAGCTGCCCAGCACGCGCGGCACAGAGGCGGATGAGCCGTTGAAAATCAGAGAGATCACTAATGTTCTTCAGTTGCCGGACATCTCGCTCCACATACATCTGCACGTAATTCGCATACCAATCTGTCGGATTCAACGTCCTGGCGCTGTAGAGACGAGGATAGCTGCCTTTCCAGACGAGGGTGTTCAGCGATGTGGGAAGACGTTTGGCCGCTCGCAGCTCTCCGACGCTGAACGGCAGCAGCGTCAGGAGTGCTGCCCGCCCTGCCAGTGTTTGCGACACGCGCTCCAAGAGCAGAAACTGTTGGGAGCCGGTCAGAATAAATCGTCCGGGTTTCGATTGCTGATCTACCTCGGTCTGCAGATAGGAAAAAAGCTCTGGGACCCGCTGCACCTCATCGAGAATGACACCTTTCGGATACTGTTTGAGGAACGCGCGCGGGTCGGCGGCGGCGAAGTTTCGCGTATCGAGATCTTCAAGCGAAACATAGGCGTGGCGTGGAAACGTCACCTTGACCAGGGTGGTTTTCCCTGACTGCCGCGGCCCGCACACGGAAACCACCGGATAGGCGCGCGCAAGGGCTACAAGCTTGTTGGAGAGTCGTCGTGGAATCATGACAAGGAGGATAGCAGAAAAATAGACAAATTGTCAATTAGATTTACAAGTTGTCCACACGCCAAAGCCGACCAACACGCCCCACCAGAGGCCGCAGATGAGTGTCGGCCCCCACTGCCGGGCGATCACCGCCAACGGGATCATGCCCAAACATCCGCTGAAGCTGGCCATCAAGAGATGCAGTGGCAATTGACGCCTCGCCAACCCTCGCCACAGCGTCAGCCACACGTAATAGCTGAATCCGCCGAAACCCCAGGTAACCGGATAGAACACGAAGAACATCGGTGGGGAAATCAATCGGTAGAGGAGCTGGCTCCATATCGCATCAGGAAACCGATTCACAAACCACCCAATGAAGAAACTTGCACCCTGGGATGGTGGGTCGAATGGAAGGAACCAAGAGTACAGTATGTCGCCTCGATGGGGCTCATTCAGGCAAAACGCCGTCCACAGAGGGATCCATGGTAATACGGAAGCTAGGCCCATCGCCACCAGCGCACCCCCCCATTGACTCCGTGGTTCGCGATTGAAGAACGCCGTCGCCACACGAACACTCAATGCTGCGAGGATCGCGCCGTGCAATGCGGATCCGATGATCACCCGCCACGCGTACCACGAGTGCACTCCAGCAACCTGAATCGGGAGACGCACATCAGGCAACATCACGTAGATGAGCCGTCCACCCATCGCCCCGCCGAGGCCGCCAAGCAGCCCGATCACTCCCAATGACCGCCAGCTTAGCTTCATCTTATGGCTTCCAGATCAAGCGCGATGGGAGCACCTCATAGACATCTTTGCGATGGCCGATTTTGAGCACCCAGACTTCTTGGCCGACAATCTGATACACGATCCGGTAATCGCCGGCGCGGATCTTCCAAAATCCTTTGAGGCGGTGGCGGAGAGGTTCGCCATAGTAGGTCGGTTCCGTGGTGAGGCGACGGTCGATGGCCTGGCGGATGCGGGCATGAAGGTTGCGGTTAATGCGCGGGAGATCCTCCTCGAGCACCGCCGGATGATAGACGAGCCGGTAGGCCATTACCGCCGTCGTTTTTTCAGATGCCCCCACACTTGCTCATGCGTTACGGCCTTACGGCGATCGAACGTTGCCGCTCGCGCCTGGGCTTGCTCCGCCCAGTAGGCGTCTTCGTGAAGCTCGAGCGCTTGCCGGATCAGCTCACGCGCTTCAAGCGACACAGAAATCCCATTACGCGCCGCCAGCTGTTTCACGGACCGTAAGACCGGCGCTTCCAGCACCACATTTAGTCGCGGGTGTTTCGTCGGCATCGTCTTCCCTCCTCGGATCAGAGTGTATCACAAGTGATGAACCTTGTCAATTGGGTTTGGTTGAAGTCGCCACGGCTTTCCACACGCCGAAGCCGACCAGTGCGCCCCAAATCATGTTTTGGAAAATCTCCAAGCTCCCTGGTCTTATTGAATCCCAAAAGCTGATCGTCCAACCCAGTCCGCCGCTCACAATACCGATAGCGGTATGAACAAGGAGACGTTTTGCACTCCATCCCTGGCAGATAACCCACAAAAAGTAAGCTATCAATACAATGCCGCTTTCTGTATTGAACGCGCTCCTGAGTGTTTGAAACCAACTCAAAGAAAACCACCATGGCCAAATTAATGCAGACCAGATGCGTTGCAGCCTCTCGGATATTGAAAACGACCCGGTCGTCTCAAAAACCCTCAACACGACCAACTGATATGGAATAAGGGAGACCCAACCAATCAACCATCCACTGATGGGGAGTCCAACCCATCGTACGAGCGGCTTTCGATGAACCGCCCAAGAGACAACTCCTGCAGTCATACATGCTAGGAGTACTTTTTCTACGGTGGAAACTACAATCGACTCCCAACTGAGGATCCTATTGCTGGCATAGAGGGGAATCAGTCCGCCGAGGCCGCCGAGCAGGCTGATCAACCCCAACGATCGCCAGGTGAGTTTCATTGATACAAGCGAAAGCCGGCGCGCTCGAAATGGCTGTCGAAGGAAAAAACCTCCTCGACGCTGTGCTCGCGCATCAAGACGAACGAAACGCAATCAGTGAAGCTGACCTGTTGGTCCGCATACTTTTCTAACACGTCAATCGCGGCATGCTCTTCTTCTTCTCCCGGCCGCCAGATCGTCAAAATCTGGGAGGAGAGGATCGCACGGGCGCGCTGCGCGGCAAAGTGATAACCCGCCCGCCGAGCCAGCAATGTGAACGCCTCATTGAGGACAAAGTTGCTGGTGGCACAGCGTTGTCCGCCCTTCGCCAGGCGCTCCCAGACTTTCAGGGCTTGGCGATGGTATTGGTCTCGCTGGACATACCGCGCGATAAACGCTCCGGTATCCAAGTAGATCATGTTTCGGCCGGGCCGTAGAGGTAGCGGTCGTGATGGCGGGACAGATCCCGCGGCGCCGCTCCTCGGAACACCGCCTCATCCGCAAATAAGGAATCAGGCTGATGTTTCGTGGTCCGCTGATGCGTCGCTGCGTCAATGGATCGCCGGATGAACTCCCCGAGCGAAATCCCCAGTCCTTCAGCGTGCTGCAGGGCGCGGCTTTTGAGCGTGCTCGGCAACATAATCGTCGTTCGGTGCATCGTAGTGAAACCTCCTCTTTATGTTACGCATACATAATACCATATGCATATAATAATTTCAAGCCACTCGATTACTTGCCGTGGCACTTTTTGTACTTCAGGCCGCTGCCGCAGGAGCAGGGCTCGTTGCGGCCAACTTTCGGACCGGCATGCTGCACCGGCGTGCCTTTGGGTAGTGCTTGGGGTTCCGGCTCAAGGGAAAATGGCTGTATGCTGTCTGCTGCCCGCCCCGGCTCCGCCGGTCGGGCCGGGGTGTGCTGTGTGCTTGCGGCTGTCGCCGCGGCAATTGCCGTGGCTGAGGCCGATTGCGCATCCGGATGGAGCTCTTGGTGCGGGGTCGTGGCAAAGACGCTGACCGCGCGCTGCTCGGCCGCGGGTTGCATGCGCAGCAGCATGGTCAGCGACTCCAGCTTGATCGACTCGATCATGTCCTGAAACATCCGGTACGCTTCGCGCTGATATTCAACCAGCGGATCGCGCTGGCCGTAGGCGCGCAGATGAATACCCTCTTTGAGCGCATCCATCATGTACAGGTGGTCTTTCCATTTCGCATCCATCACGATGAGCAAAACGGCTTGCTCATGGCGCTGCATCATCTCCGGCCCGACCGCGGCGCGCTTCGCCTCGTACGCCTGCTGGCAGGCTTCAATGACAAGCGCGACGAGCGGATCATGCTCGCGCGGCAGCTGGGCGCCATCAAGGGTAATCCCGAATTGATGCGTGACGGCTTTCTGCAACCCCTCAAGATCCCACGCATCAGGCCGCAGATTCTTCGATGCAAAACTCTCCACCAATCCCTCGCCGACTTCTTCGATGATCGTGTTCACCAGCCCCTGCAGATCGACACCTTCCAAAATGCGCCGCCGCTGCTCGTAAATCACCTCGCGCTGGCGGTTCATCGTGTTGTCGTATTCCAGGAGCTGTTTGCGAATTTCGAAGTTTTGCCCTTCGACCCGCCGCTGCGCGGTTTCAATGGCCTTGGAGATCATGCCATGCTCAATCGGCAGCCCTTCTTCCCAGCCCAGCCACTTCATCTCCATCAGCTTGCTGATCCGCTCTGAGCCGAAAATCCGCATCAAATCATCCGCCAGCGACAGATAAAACCGCGAGGAGCCGGGATCGCCCTGGCGACCACTCCGGCCGCGCAACTGATTGTCGATGCGCCGGGCTTCGTGCCGCTCGGTGCCGAGCACATGCAACCCACCGACCGCCACAACCTCGTCGTGCTCTGCCGCGCACTGTTTGGCAAACCCTTCGATAATGGCACGCCGCTGCGTCTCATCCAGCGGCTGTGGCTGCCCCTCCTGTTGCTCCCGTTGCCGCTCCTGCTCGCGAATGGTTTGATCGGCAAGGGCTTGGGGATTGCCGCCGAGCAAAATATCCGTGCCGCGGCCGGCCATGTTGGTCGCAATCGTGATCGCCCCTTTGCGCCCGGCCTGCGCGATGATGCCGGCCTCCTGCTCATGATATTTGGCGTTGAGCACATGGTGCGGCAGCCCGGCGCGGATAGTCGCAACGGCTTGGATCAGCCGGCTGATGTCTTCGAACCGATAGACGAGGACCGACTTCGAAGCCGCCGTGAGGACCTGCTGATGCGCCTCGATCGCCTGCTCCTCGCTGATCAGCGCCGGCCGTGAGAGCAGCTGCTGCCATGGTGTTCGTTGCGCCTCAGGCACCGACTCTTTCGGCAGCTCCTTCAGCGCCGTCTCGCAGATCGCCGCCAGGCGTTTCATCAGCGGCCCCGGTTCACGCAGCATGCGTGAGAGCCGCTCAGATTTTTCAATCGAGATCGTGCCGACGAGCACCGGTTGTCCCGCGCGATGCAATTGCACGATCTCCTGCACCACGGCGAGGAATTTCTCCTCCTCGGTCTTATAGACGGTGTCAGGAAAGTTTTTTCGGATCAGGGGTTGGTTGGTGGGAATCGCCACAACATCCAGCTTGTAGATCTGGCTGAACTCCTGCGCTTCGGTCGACGCGGTCCCGGTCATACCGGCGAGCTTTTCGTACATGCGGAAGTAGTTTTGGAAGGTGACGGTCGCCAGCGTCTGATTTTCCTGGCGAATCTTCGCACCCTCTTTCGCTTCAATCGCCTGGTGGAGCCCGTCGCTCCAGCGGCGGCCCGGCATCAGGCGCCCGGTGAACTCATCGACGATGATGATCTCGCCGTCTTTCACCATGTACTCCACGTCGCGCCGGTAGAGTTCGTGCGCCCGCAGCGCGTTGTGGATGTGATGCAGCAGGCGCATATTGGTTTCTTCGTAGAGGTTCTCAATCCCCAAGAGCTCCTCGGAGCGGCTAATCCCGATCTCCGTCAGACTCACCGCATGATCCTTCTCATCCACCTCATAATGCTCGCCCTTCTTCAGCTGGCGGACGATCTTATCGAGGCGGAAATACAACTCCGTGGATTCTTCAGCAGGACCAGAGATGATCAGCGGCGTGCGCGCTTCATCCACCAGGATGCTATCGACTTCATCCACGATCGCGAAGTGGTGCTCGCCCTGGACCATTTCCGTCAGGCGGAACCGCATGTTATCGCGCAGATAATCAAAGCCAAACTCGTTGTTCTGCCCGTAGGTGATATCGGCCGCGTACGCCTCTTTGCGGTTGACCGGGCGCAAATGCAGAAACCGTTCGGCCGTTTGCGTCCAGGTGGGATCATAGATGAAGGAGAGCGATTCTTCCCCAGGGCGGCGCTCGGCAGGATCCACACCTTGAATGACCCCAACCGTCAGCCCGAGCGCATGGTAGATCGGCCCCATCCACCGCGTGTCGCGCCGGGCCAGATAGTCGTTGACGGTGACGATGTGCACGCCGCGGCCGGTGAGCGCATTGAGATACGCGGGGAGTGTGGCAACAAGCGTTTTCCCTTCACCGGTTGCCATCTCGGAGATTTTCCCTTCATGGAGAATCATGCCGCCCATGAGCTGCACGTCGAAATGACGCATGTTGACGGTGCGGCGCGCCGCCTCGCGAACCACGGCGAAGGCTTCAGGCAGGACCTCTTGGAGGGCGCGATGCTGCACCGCGCGGCGTTGGCGCCTCAACTCATCGCGTTGATCGTGATTGAGGTTGTACCACTCCGGATCAGAGGCGGTGATGAATTTTTCCGATGACAACCGCTGCTTGATGCGCTCGCGGAACTCGTCGGTTTTGGCGCGCAGCTGCTCATCAGAGAGCGGCGTGATTTTCGGCTCGAACCGGTTGACCTCTTCGACCACCGGCCATAAGCGCTTGCGCTGCCGGTCGTGGTACGTGCCGAGAATTTTTTGGAGGAACCAATTGACCATGTTAGTGGCCCGGTGGCCGAGTGGCGTGGTGGCCTCGCCCCACGACGATGTGGCCACTTGGCCACTTGGCCACTTGGTCACCGCTCATTAGGTGTTCGGGTTGCTTTGTTGGGCTTTCCATTTGAGATACGCTTCCATGAAGGGGTCGAGTTTTCCGTCGAGGACCGCTGCCGCGTTGCCGGTTTCATGCTCGGTGCGATGATCCTTGACCATGTTGTACGGATGCAGCACGTAGGAGCGGATCTGCGAGCCCCACTCGATTTTCTGCTTGGAGAGGTACGCTTTGGTGGCCGCTTCTTCCCGCTTGCGGCGCTCGGCATCGGCCAGGCGAGCCTTCAACACGTGCATGGCCTTGGCTTTGTTCTGCAATTGCGAGCGTTCGTCTTGGCACTGCACGACAATGCCCGTCGGCAGGTGGGTAATCCGCACCGCCGAGTCGGTCGTGTTCACCGATTGCCCACCCTTGCCGCTGGAGCGGTAGACATCGATGCGCAAATCTGATTCTTTGATTTCCACCGGCGCGTCTTCCTCGGATTCAGGAATCACATCGACGGAGGCAAACGACGTGTGCCGCCGCTTATTCGCATCAAACGGTGAGATGCGCACGAGCCGGTGCACCCCTTCTTCGCTCTGCAGATAGCCGTAGGCGTAGGGGCCGCGGACGATCATCGTCGCGTTTTTCACCCCGGCCTCCTCACCCGGCAGCAGATCGATCATCTCCGTGGAAAACCCGCGCTCATCGGCCCATTGGCGGTACATCCGCAGCAGCATCTGGGTCCAGTCGCATGACTCGGTGCCGCCGGCACCCGAATGCACGGCGAGAATGGCATTTTTGCTATCCGCCTCCCCGCCGAGCATCCGCTGGATTTCCAACTGTCCGTACAACGTTTCAAGCGCGGTGACATCGCGGAGCAGTTGCGCGATGGAGGTGGTATCGTGCGGCTCGGTGAGGCTGATCAGTTCGGTCAGATCATGCAGCCCTTGCTCGAATTGCTCGATGGGGGCCCGCTGATTTTTGAGGCTCTTCAGGGTTTGGATCGTGCGGTTGGCGCGGGATTGGTCAGACCAGAAATCGCCCTGGGCCATCGCCGTTTCGATCTCGGTGATGCGCCGGGCAAGGTGTTCGAGGTCAAAGATACCTCCGCAGTTCGGCCCATTGCGAAGACAGCGCCTCGAGACGATTGCGCAGTTCGACCACGTGATCCGGCAGCGGCTGAGGGCTCATCGTGAGGAGCATTCTAACATAAAACGAGGGCAGACCCCTAGCCTTCGTAGAGGCGCAGATCGATGTCCGGAGCGTCCTCAGAACTGATCGATTGGCCGTGGCGGGATTGACGGTCGGAGACCACGTCGATAAAAACCTCAACGACGCTCGGATCAAAGTGCACGCCGGCGAATTTCTTCAGCTCGGCCACCGCCTGATCGACCGAAAGGCGCTTGCGGTACGGGCGGTCGGTGACCATGGCATCATAGGTATCGGCGACGGTGAGGATGCGAGCGCCCAGCGGAATCTCTTCGCCTCTGAGCCCCGCAGGATACCCGGAGCCGTCATACCGCTCATGATGATGCCGCACCAAGGCCACCACTTTGCCCAGTGACCGCACCGGCTTGACGATGGCCTCGCCGATGAGCGAGTGCTGCTGCATCGCCTTATGCTCCTCAGGGGTCAGCGGGGTGGCCTTCAGCAGAATCTCGTCCTTGATGCCGATCTTGCCCACATCGTGCAGCGTGCCGGCACTTTGGAGCATCCGCACCATCTCCTGATCCAATCCCATCCGCTCGCCGATTTTCATGGCGTAGAAGCCGACCCGCTTCGAATGGCCGGCGCTGTACGGATCTTTCGCTTCGACGGCCATCGCCAGCGCCATGATGGTCTCCAGATACGTCCGCTCCACATCGAGATTGAGCCGATAGTTTTCGATCGCCACCGCCATTTGCGACCCGATGCTGGCCAGCAGCGATTCATCATCATCGGTGAACGGCCGCTTCGCCTGCTGACGGAGGACCGCCATGATGCCGATGGGATGATCGCGGACCTTCAAGGGCACGCACATCAGCGGCCCTTCATCGCGGCTGCCGTTGCGCAAGCCGAGCGCAAACGGGCTGCCGGAGCTGCGCATCGCGCGGCCTTCGCGCGCCACCCATCCGGCAATGCCCTCGCCCAGCTTGATGCGCTCGCCGCCGCTTGAGACCCCCTCCGGAGTCCACAAGGTTTTCACGTAGAGCTCCTCCTTCTCCCCGTCAATGAGCATGAGGCTGCCCATCTGCGACTCCAGCGCCTGAACCGTGTTTTCGACGATGAGATTCAGGATGCTGTCGATGCCTTCATAGGAGATGATGGCCGTGCTAATACGGGACAGCAGCTGTTTGACGAGCTGCCGCGATGATTCGAGTTCTTCGACCTTCCGCTCCAGCTCCTGGGTGATGCGGTTAAACGATTTGGCCAGCTCGCCGATTTCGCTGCCCTCATGCACGTCAATGCGCCCAGCGCTCTTGCCGCTGACGACCGCCCTGGCCTGTTGAGCTAAGCGTGCGACCGACTGCACAGTCCGCCGAGCCACCAGGAAGTAGCCGATGAACGCCGAGGCCGCCATGAAATAGAGGGCCAGCCGAAGGTCATGCTGCGAGACCATGGCCCAGACCACGATCAGAAAGGGGATAAACGTCATAAACCCAAAGGCGATGGTGAGGCGCTTGGAGAGGCTTTCCTCCCGCAGGGGAACGAGGCGGATGCCGCCCCGGGTAGCGTGCTCCGTTTGTGGCGACGAGGACTCGGTGGTCATGTTGGCTCGATCACGGGCAGTTCTAAGTATACCCGACGACGCGCTGCGGGATCAAACATGGCGCGGCGCGCTGCTCGCGCCGAAGCGCCTGGTATTTCGCCGCCGCCCCGCGGGCAAACCCGCCAAGCGCGCCGTCGGAGCGGATCACGCGATGGCACGGAATGCGCGGAGCGAAGGGATTGGCATGCAGGGCATTGCCGACCGCCCGCGCCGCCGTCGGATGCCCGATGCGCTGGGCGACCCAGCGGTAGGATCGCGTCTGGCCTCGAGGAATGCGCGCCGTCGCCTGATAGACCGCCTGCTGAAACGCCGTCAGGCGACGCCACGCGGCCCCAGCAATGCCCCGCGGAGGGTGAGACCATGCCGTCGTCGTCATCTGAGCGTCTTTAGGATAACGGCTGCCAGCGTTTTTGGCAAGCGACCTATGCTGGCCACCTCATCGGTTGAGGCTTGTGCTAGGACCGCGAGCGTTCCGAAGCGCTGCAGCAACGCCCGCTTTCGTGAGGGCCCAATGCCCGGAATCGCATCCAGTGCTGACGCCGACACGGCCCGGCCGCGCAACCGCCGATGATAGGCCACGGCGAAGCGATGCGCTTCATCGCGCACATGCTGGACAAGGTGCAGCACCGGCGAGGTGGGCAGCAAGGTCACGGGCTCCTCGCGATAAGGCAAGAAGATCTGCTCAAAGCGTTTAGCCAGCCCCACGATCGGCATCGACAGCGACAGCGCGGAGACTTCATCGCAGGCCGCGCGCAATTGGCCTTTGCCGCCGTCGACGAGGATCAGATCCGGCAGGGGCAGCTGCTGAGCTAGGGTGCCGCTGTAGCGCCGGCGGATCACTTCGCGCATCATCTGATAGTCGTCTCCGCCACGGAGCATGGCGGATCCGCCACGTTCTGTGGCGGAAATGCCGCGCACGGTCTCGATGCGAAATTTCCGGTAGTGCGATCGGTGCGGCGTGCCGCCCACAAACACCACCATCGACCCCACCGCATCGGTGCCAGCGATGTTCGAGATGTCAAACCCTTCGATGCGCTGCGGCAGCCGCGGCAGCTTCAGCGCGGCCTGCAATTGTTCCAGGGGGCCGGCGGTCGAGGACTTTTCCTTCGCGACGATCACCGACGTGAGTGAGCGGATCTGATCGCGCAGGCGTGCGGCGTCCTCGAACCGCTCGCGGCGCGCCGCCTGCTGCATGCGTTTCGAAAGATCGCGCAGGAGCGCATCACGCTGCCCCTCAAGAAACGCCGCCACGTCTTCGACGATCCGCTGATACGCCGCTTCGTGGATCGCGCCGACGCACGGCGCTAAACACTGCCCCAGATGGTATTCCAGGCACGGCGTGTTCGGAAACGTCTTGCAGGTGCGCATCGGAAAGACCCGCCGGAGAAACCGGACCGCTTGATGCATGAGGCCGGCATCCGGATACGGCCCGAAATACCGCGCCCCATCCGGCAGCTTCCGACGGGTCACCACCAGCCGCGGAAAGCGCTCGCGGGTGATCTTCAGCATCGGATACGATTTATCGTCGCGGAACGAGACGTTGTAGTGCGGCAAGCGCTCTTTGATGAGCTGAGCTTCAAGGAGGAGGGCGTCGGATTCCGAGGCGGTGGGACGCACATCAAGATCCGCCACGTCGCGCATCATCTTCGCGATGCGCGGAGACAGCGCGGCCGCGGCGCGGAAATAGGAGGCGACGCGCTTGCGCAAGCTCACGGCCTTGCCGACATACAGCACGCGGCCCTTCGCGTCGCTGAAGAGGTACACGCCGGGCTGATCCGGCAGGCGGGTTACTCGGGCGCGAAGTAGCGCCACAGCGGAAACTGTCTGAGCCATTGGGTCACGCGAGACCATTCTTCAACACGGAGCAGCCAACATCCCAACAGATACGCCGGAGGGCCGCAGCCGATGACGAGTAACAGGCGCATCAACGCATGAAGATGTCCATCGAGCGTATACCACAGCAACGCGCAGCAGGCCCCCATGCCGATAGAGGCCAGCAGCATCCGGCCGAACGCCGCGAGCACGGGGGCGAGCAGCGGCTGCCCCAACCGCTGTTCCAGGCGGCGCATGAGTCGAAACGCGTTCAGGCTGTTGGCGAGTGCTGCCGCCAACGCCAGGCCGGCGATCTTCATCGGCCACATCAGCAGCAGGCACAAGACCAGATTGAGACTTAAGGCTTCCAGGGCCAGCCGCACCGATGTCCAGGTATCGTGCATCGCGTAGAAGGCGCCGGTGATCACCTTGCTCACCGCATACGCCAGCAGGCCGATCGAGTAACAGATCAGCGCTTGGGCCGTCATGACGGTGGCGCGATGATCGAACGCCCCGCGCTCGAATAAGCCGCCCACAATCGGGAACGCGAGCACCATCAACCCCACCGCGGAGGGCAGGATCACGAAGCCCACCATCCGCGTCACGTGAATCAGCGTGCCGCGGAACGCCGCCATGTCGCGATGGGCGGCATGCTCAGAGAGCGTCGGCAAACTCGCCTGCGCTGAGGCCGTGCCGAAGACCGCCAGCGGCAATTGCACCAGGCGATTGGCGAAAAAGAGCGCGGCGACCGCGCCCTCGCCGACGATGGCGCCGAGCGAAGCCAAGATCGTGTCCATCAGCACGCTCGCCTGGTACACCGCCGAGCCGATCACCCGCGGCCCGAGCAGCCGCACGATGTCCCTCGCCCCGGGATGCGACCAGCGCCAGCCGAAGCGGAACCCGCGCGACATCGCCACCGGCACTTGCATGGCCAGTTGCATCGCGCCGCCGATCATGACCCCCATCGCCACCGCGAGGATGCCAGGCGTCGTCAGCGGCACCCACCACACGCAGGCCGCGATCGTCGCCAGATTCAGCACCGCGGAGCCGAGGGCCGGCACCGCAAAGTGGCGGAGGCTGTTGAGCAATCCCATAAAAAACGCCCAGAGGCCCACGAGCGTAATGAACGGAAACAGGATCCGTGTCAGCCGCACCGTCAGGGCGAATTTCTCCGGATCGGCGAGAAACCCCGGCGCGATCAGCCGCACCAGCCAGGGTGCGGCCAGGCTGCCGAGCAGGCCGAGACCGCAGAGCAGGATGGACGCGCGCGTCCAGAGCGCTTGGGTGAGTTTCCAAAACTCTTCCGGCGAAGCCTTGGCTCGATACCAGCTGAGGACTGGGACAAAGGCGCTCGTCACCGCCCCTTCCGCCACCAGGTCCCGCAGCAGGTTCGGCAGGCGAAAGGCGACGACAAACGCCTGCGATTGGGCGGTCGTTCCGAAGAGGCCGGCCATCAGCATCGCCCCGATGAAGCCGAGGACGCGGCTGGCCGTCGTGGCCAGCGCGAGCACGCCGGCGGAGCGGGCCATCCGAGACGGCGGCGGATCGATGCTGACAGACGGCTGCGGCGATGCTATAATAGATTTTTGGACGGTCATCTGAGGAGGAAGACATGCCAATCAAACATGCGGCGCTGAAGCAAATCCGGAAGGACCGCCGCCACCACCAGCACAACCAAGCGATTCAGTCAGAACTCCGAACGCTGACCAAACGCTTTCTCGGCCTGGTGAACGAGAAAAAGTTTGAGGACGCCAAGCAGCTGATCATTCAGATCGCCAAGAAGTACGATCGCGCGGCCAGCCGGCGCGTGATCCACCGCAATACCGCCTCCCGATTCAAATCCCGCCTTGCTCTTCGACTCAACAAACTGCAGTAACTACTCACTCGCGACAACGCAAGATTCAATAATGAGCTGCTCCAGGGCTAGCTCGGGAAGAGTGCGGCCCTGTTTGGCGTCGATATCCAGCTGCCAGCATCGCGCCAGCAGCTGTTGCAGGCTCCTGAGGGAGCGCGCGGCCACCTCCCGCGAAGCCCGCTCCACCTGCCACGCATTCCACCCGGTGGCTCGTGCCATGGCCTCAACCGAATGGCCGAGCTCCGCCAATCGCTTCACCGTCACCCATCGCTGCAGCTGCCAAGCGATCAATCCGAGCAATTCCAACGGTTCCTTGCCATGGCGAAGCTGCTGCACCGCCGCGTCCAGCGCGGCGGCGACCTGCCGCTGGCCGAGCGCATCGGTCAGCGCAAACGGCTTGGGAACCCCCAAGGCGTGAGGCGAAAAGGATTCCACCACCATCGAGGCGGGAGGACGCGCGAGCGGATGACGAACGCTCAGCTCGGCGTCGACGATCAAGACCACCACGGCGGTCTTGGCGATCGCCGGCGACTGCGCGTGAAGCGCCTCAACGATCGACGCGGTCAAGCGCTGGGCCGCCTCCACGATCACCAGGCGCAGGCGGCTGGCCGCCGGATGCTGGCGGCACAGCGCCAAGAGGCTGTTCGTGGAGATCGCCGCGGCATCGATGTGATGGCGATCCAGCGGGTGGATGCCCAGCGACTGCTCCAGGGCGCGAATCCGCTGCAGCTTGGCCGGCCGATCCGACCCGACAAAGAGATATATACCTGAAGCAGCAACTGGGGGCATCGAGGAAATAACCAAGGGTAAAGTCGTACTTTAGCCACCTGGATGATGAGTATGTTGCTCAAGCAAGTACATGAGCTGTTGAACTTGTTGATC
>JACQWM010000032.1 GCA_016209275.1 Candidatus Omnitrophota bacterium | reverse complement strand
ATGGAGTAGATGTCATGGTGCGGCGGCGGCGAGATCAACGAAATGCCCGGAATCGTATGCCGCACGCGGGCGATATCTGGTGCCACTTTATGCCCGGGAAGCTGGCCGCCCTCGCCCGGCTTGCTGCCCTGCGCCATCTTGATCTCCAGCTCGCGCGCCGACATCAAATATTCCGGAGTCACGCCGAAGCGGCCCGAGGCCACCTGCTTAATCGCGGAATTCTTATTTCTCGTCGGGTCGGTCGAATGATACCGCGCTGGATCTTCCCCGCCCTCGCCGGAGCCGGATTTCCCGCCGATGCGGTTCATCGCCATCGCCAGCGTTTCATGCGCCTCCAGCGACAGCGCCCCGTACGAAATGCTCGCCGTGTTAAAGCGCCGCATGATGGCCTCAACCGGCTCCACCTCCTCAATCGGCACCGCCGGACCCAGCGGCTTGACCTCCAGCAAATCGCGCAGCACCATCGGCGGACGCGTGTTCACCGCGGCCGCGAACTTCTGGTACGAGTCGTAGTCGCTCAGCCGAATCGACTGCTGCAAGTGGCGCACCATCTCCGGGTTAAA
This sequence comes from Candidatus Omnitrophota bacterium, assembly GCA_016209275.1. NCBI lineage: Bacteria > Pseudomonadati > Candidatus Omnitrophota > Candidatus Omnitrophota bacterium. Next base: position 19,206 of record JACQWM010000032.1, on the reverse strand, counting down.
CGCATGGTATTCCCCGTCGCGCCGGTACTTGTAGAAGCCGCCGGATTCCAGGTGCAGCGGCTCCTCCGCCTCGTACGCCTCGCGGTGCCACGCCAAGGCCTCCTCGGCCAGATGCTCATACGTGATCCCGCCGATGCGCGAGACGGTGCCGGGAAAACACTCTTCGATCAGCTCCTGGGAAATGCCCAGCGCCTCGAAGATCTGCGCGCCGCGGTAGCTGCCCACCGTCGAGATGCCCATTTTGGACATGATCTTGAGCACGCCTTGCTCGATCCCTTTCTTGAAGTGCACGAGGATCTGCTCGAACGTCTCCGGCCCCAGCCGCTGGGCCATCTGCAGCGATGTGATCGTCTGGTAGCACAGATACGGATACACCGCGGCCGCGCCATAGCCGATCAGACACGCCACTTGATGCACGTCGTGCGTCTCGCCGCTTTCCACGACGATGGAGGCTTTCATCCGCCGGCCGGTGCGGATCAGGTGATGGTGCACGGCCGCCGTCGCCAGCAGTGCTGGCATCGGCGCTTGCTGCCGATCCACGCCGCGGTCGCTCAAGATCACGATCGTCGCCCCGGCATCCACCGCCTTGACCGCGGCCTCGCGCAGCGTCGCGACCGCCCGGCGCAATCCCGCCGGCCCATCGGCCACGGAGAAAAAGATCGGCAGGGTCGTCGCTTTCACATCTGGATAGCGCAGCGAGCGGATGGCGGAAAATTCCTGCGGCAGCAGCAGCACACTCGTGCCCAGCAGCAGCCGCTTCGCCGCCGGGCCCTCCTCCAGCAGATTCGGCCGCGCCCCCATCAGGGTATTAAGCGACATCACCAGCTCTTCGCGGATCGGATCAATCGGCGGGTTCGTCACCTGAGCGAAGAGCTGCTTGAAATACGTGCACAGCCACTTCGGCCGCGCCGAGAGCACCGACAGCGGCGCGTCATCGCCCATCGACCAGACCGCCTCTTTGCCGGTCTTGGCCATCGGCTCAATCACCATCTGCAATTCTTCGTCGGTGTAGCCGAAGGCGCGCTGGTGCCGCCGCAGCGACTCTGGTTCCGTAATCACCTCATCCGCGATATTGCCGTTGAGGATCGACGCCATCGGCAGGAGCGATTGCTGCACCCAGGCCTGATACGGCTTGGCGTTGGCGTACTCCCGCTTGACCTCCTCGTTTTTCAGCAGCGCCTTGCGCCGGGTATCGACGGCGATCACATGCCCTGGCCCGAGCCGGCCCTTCTCGATAATCTTCGAGGGCTCCACCTCCACGATGCCCACCTCGGAGCCCATGATGACCACGCGGTCGTTCGTCACCCAGTAGCGCGCCGGCCGCAGGCCGTTGCGGTCCAGGGTGGCTCCAACCACCTCGCCGTCGGTAAAGGCGAGGGCGGCGGGCCCATCCCACGGCTCCGTCAGCATCGCGTGGTACTGGTAGAAGGCGCGCACCAGCGGATCCAGGTCAAACTCGCGCATGCCCTGCCACGCATCGGGGATAAGCATCATCATCGCGTGCAGCAAGTCCCGGCCGGACATCGTCAGCAGCTCCAGCGCGTTGTCCAGGCTCATGGAATCCGAGCCGCCCGGCTGCACAATCGGCAGCAGCTCCTTCAGCTCCTTGCCCCAGAGCGCGCTGATCAGCTCCGGCTCGCGCGCGGCCATCCAGTTCCGATTGCCTTGCAGGGTGTTGATCTCGCCGTTATGCCCGAGGTAGCGAAAGGGCTGCGCTAAGAACCAATTGGGGAAAGTGTTCGTCGAGTAGCGCTGATGAAACAGGGTGATCGCCGAGACGTAGTCCGGATCGGCCAAGTCGGGGTAAAACAACTCGAGCTGGGGCGCGACGAGCAGCCCTTTGTAGACGATGGTGCGCGAAGAAAACGATGGGATGTAGCTATTCGCAACGTGTTGCTGCTCCCACGCCTTCTCGATGCGCCGGCGGATGAGGAACAGCCGCCGCTCAAACTCAAGGCCAGCGCCCACAGCCTTGGGGCGCTGCATCAGCACATGCGCAATCTCTGGCAGCGTCTTGAGCGCTTTGTCACCCAAGACGGAAGGATCCACCGGCACCTCGCGCCAGCCGATCAGCGTAACTTGGCCGCGCGCGATCTCCGCCTCAACAATGTGTCGCGCCGCAGCCGCCGCCTTGGCGTCTTGCGAAAGGAACAGCACTCCCACCGCGAGGTCGCCGGGGGCCACCGGGCTCGCCTGCAACTGCTTCAGCGCCTTCGCAAACAGCGGCTGCGGGATCTGGGTGGTCACCCCGGCCCCATCGCCGGTCTTGGCGTCAGCGGAGAGCGCGCCGCGGTGGGTCACGTTGCACACGCACTGCACCCCCCATCGGACGATCTGGTGGCTGGCGATCCCATCAATGGAGGCGACAAAGCCCACCCCGCAGGAGTCGCGCTCCATCGACGGGTCAAACAACCCAATGGGCTGTGGCGTTCGGAACATCGGCATAGCAGAATATTTTATCGTGATTTTGGAGGGCGCGCAGCAGAAAACGGCTTGGGCAGTCTGGGGACCCAGCCAGGCACGTGCCGGCGGTACGCTTCGTACGGAGTTCCGAAGCGCTTGACCAGCTTGGGTTCCTCGACCAGCCTCACATAGAGGATGAGGGCCGCCGCCACCTGCGCGCTATAGAGGAAGACCGCGGTTGATTCGTAGAGTGCCGCCTGCCCGCCCAGCAAAAGGAGCACGCCGAGCGCCATCGGGTTGCGCACGACCCGGTACGGGCCGGCCACCACAAACCGCTGGGGAGGCGCAAACGGCAGGGGCGTGCCCTTCCCAATGACGCGAAAGAGGGTCACGCACCACGCCGCCAGTCCCAGCCCGTTGAGCATGAGCCACAGGCCGAGCCATTGGAGCGCGTGCCCATGAAACTCAAAGGAGCCTTCCGGCTGCCGCAGCGACCAGGGCAGCGCCACGAAAAATATCGCCACGATCGCAAGCCACAGCGCCGTCTTCATCGTCCTCGGAGGGCCTGTTGCGTGGCAAACGCGAGCAGTGCGGCACGCAAAAACCGCTTCGCCTGCAGCTGAATCCCCGGACAGCGGCTTTCGCGCGGCCCAGCCACATTCAGCGTGGTGATGCGGTGCGTGGCGGCCCATTGCGCCACCACCTCAGGATGCGGCTCTTCCGTCAGATCCAGCACCAGGCAAGGCCGTCCCAGCTCGCGGGCGATGTCCACCGTCTGCGCGGTTCCTCCGCTGAGCGCTCCGCGCGTCAGCACCAGCGTGCCGCGCGCATCCCGCACATTCCAGCGCGTCCGCTGATAGTACTCCTCGGATGGGGTGTCGTTCAGCGGATAGCGCAGCGGGATCTTGCCGTCTTCGGCGCGCCGCCCCTTCGGGCACCAGCCGCCGCAGGGAATGCGCAGCTCAAGGGCTGCATCGAGTGCGGCTCGATCCACCCCGGTCTGCCCGCCGGAGATCATCCGCTTGATCATCAGCGGTGATACCGGATGATGCAACCCACGAGCACGCTGAACAGGGCGAGGTTCACGACCGAGAACGCCTTATACACGGGATCGACGGAGACGAGCGCTGAGGGAAACATCAGCAGCAGGCACGCTTCCACGCCGACGGCCCAGGCCAGGCTGATATCCTGCGATGATTTGCGCCGGATGATCCGCGCCATCAGCGGAATATTCCACAACGGCAGGATGACGGCGGCGATCAGCCCGATGGTTTGGATCATGCCATGAGCCCGCGGCTTACGGGCGCGGCCGATGCTGGATCAAGAACTCCTGATCCTGCGGCGCGATCTCCAGAATGCGCACGCCGGTTTCATACGCGTGCGGCGCGTCATCCTGGCCGAATAAGAGGAGCGGGCCGCTCCAGACCACCTCGGCGGTGCAGCGCACCGGCTCCGCCCGCTGGGGAAATTTGACTTCGAGCTTCAAGACGGTGCCGGGGGTCAGGCGCAACTTGGTGAAAAATCCCATCCCGCCGCCGCTGATATTGCGGGTCAACGCGCTCGAGACCTCTGCGGCATCCGCCACGGCATAGCGCATGTCCAGCCATGTCGTGAACCGGACGAACCGGCGCCGCTCCGCCCCCTTCGCGTCATCAGTCATGCGGAGCCCCGCAGGAAGCGATCGATGCTGCGGGCGGCGTGGCGGCCCTCGGCGATCGCCCAGACCACGAGGGATTGCCCGCGGCGCAGATCGCCGGCGGCGAAGACGCGCGGGATGGACGTGCCGTACGCTGCGTCGGTGGCGACATTGCCGCGCGCGTCATACCGCACCTTCGCCTCATCCAGCAGCCCTAGATGCTCCGGCGAGACGAATCCCATCGCCAAGAGGACGAGGTCGGCGTCGATGTCGCATTCGGTGCCAGGCAGCTCGCGCATCAGCGGCTTGCCGGATGGCTGCGGCTGCGACCATTCCACCTGGAGGCAGGAGAGCGCGCGCACCCGTCCCTGCGCGCCGAGAAATTTTTTCGTCTGGATGGACCACAGCCGCTCCCCGCCCTCGGCATGGCTGGAAGACGTTCGGAGAATCGACGGATAATCCGGCCACACATCCGTCGGCCGGCGCCGCTCCGGCGGCTTCGGCAGCAGCTCAAGCTGCACGACGCGCTTCGCCCCCTGGCGATGGGCAGTCCCCACGCAATCGGCCCCGGTATCCCCGCCCCCGATCACCGCGACCGTCTTCCCCTTGGCATCGATGCGCTGGCTCGGCGGAATGGCCTCGCCGGCGACGCGCCGGTTGGATTGCGTCAGATACTCCATGGCAACATGAATGCCCGACAAGCCGCGCCCCTCGATGGGCAGATCGCGGGGGGCGCGGGCACCCCCGGTCAAACAGACCGCATTAAACGCGCTCAGGCAGGCTTCCCACCGGTAGTCCACGCCCACGTTCACGCGAGCCGAAAAATGGATGCCCTCGGCTTCAAGAATCTTCAGCCGGCGGTCGATAACCCATTTTTCCAATTTGAAATCCGGGATGCCGTAGCGGAGGATGCCGCCGAGCTTGTCGTCGCGCTCAAAGACGGTCACCTCATGGCCGGCCTTGTTGAGCTGATCGGCGCACGCCAAGCCCGCTGGCCCTGAGCCGATCACGGCCACAGACTTGCCCGTGCGACGGCGCGGCGGATGCGGCTGCACCAAGCCGGCGGCAAATGCGTGCTCGATAATCGCCAGCTCATCTTCACGGATCGTCACCGGGCTGTCGTTGATGTTCAAGACGCAGGATGATTCGCAGGTGGCCGGGCACACGCGGGCGGTGAACTCCGGAAAATTATCGGTGGCTTGCAGCACGCGGTAGGCCTCGGCCCAGTTGCCCTGGGCGAGATGCTGGTTCCAATCGGGAATGTCGTTGCCGAGCGGGCAGCTCCAATGGCAGAACGGCAGGAAGCAATTGATGCAGCGCGAGGCCTGCTCGCGCGACTGCGGCTCGGGGCGCTGCTCGCTGACATCCTGGAAATCCCGGACGCGCTCCTCCACCGGCCGATAGGCGGCCGGGCGGCGCGCCACCGTGATAAACGCAGGGGAACCTTCAGCCATCACATCCCTCCAAGGTTTGCAGAAGAGGCCGCCTGCCGTGCGCTCGCCTACCGTGCGCGGCGGGGCAGGTCTGCCGTAAGAGGATTATAGCTGACTTCGCTGAAGTACGTCCAGGTCGTCCCGTTGAGGGCCGGCTCGCTGCGGGGGCGCGCGTACCAGCCATCGCTGAAGGTGTGGATGGCCATCGCCGCGTTGGTATTCGGCACCGCCATTCCGCCGACGCTCTGCCGCGCGGCATAGCGCAGCACCTCGGCATGGGCGAGTGCGGCTTTCATCCGCAGCGCCCGAGCAAGCGCGGCATCGCCATGCCGCTCAAACCACGGCGCCCATGTCTGATATGCCACGCTGACCTGCTCGGTCCCCTCCAGCCATCCGGTGCGGGGACGCCCGGCATCGCGAGCGCCTTTGGCGTCGGTGTAATCATAGAGCGCGCTGCCCGGCACCTGGAACTGACGCTCAAGCGCTGTGATATGGCCGCGCGCCCACGACGCCAAGGCCTCGGCCGTGGCAAACGCGCCATCGTCAAGATGCGACTCGGGTCCGACGAGCAGCGCATGCGTGTACACATCCAGCGCTTGCTCAGGATCTGAGAGCCCGCGCTCGGTCAGATGCGCCCCTAGCCACCGCCGCACCGCGCGTTGGTCCTGAGCGAGCCGCTGTCGTTGCGGGCCCTCAGGCAGCCGGCGGGTCGCCATGCGCAAGGCGGCGTAGTAGACCCAATTATGCTCGACGGACATCAGATAATTCCACGCGTTGTCCTGATGGCTCATCACGATGCCGCCGTCGATGTGCCGCAAGCTCGTATGCGCCCAGTCCAACAAGGCGATCCCTTTCTTGACGGCGGCGCGGTCGCCGCTGGCTTCCCCATAGCGCATCAGCGCGATGGCGATCCACAGGATCGGACCGGCATGAGACCGGGCTTCCAGCGCAGGCCGCCGCTGATCGATCAGATACGCGGTGTTAAAGTGGAACTCGCGCGCGCTCGGCAGCGGCATGCGCACAAACGTCGAGAGGGCTTGCTTGGCCTGCTTCATCTTTCCGGCGTGGGCGAGGATGAGCGCTGAGGTGGCCACATCATAGGTGAAGGCGACGCGCTCAAGACGATGGTCGCGGGTCTGCGTGAAACTCTCCGGCAGGCCGGTCGACGGGTCTTGAACGTTCGTGACGTAGGCGGCGAGTTGCGCGCTCAGCGGCGAGGCGGGAAACAACGACGCTTCGGCTTCTTCGGCGCAGGCGGTGGATGGGGGCAGGAGCAGCATCAGGATTCCGAGATCGAAGACCACCTGAAGAAAGCGCTTCCTTCCGTCCATAACGCGAGGCGTGATCCTGGTTGCGTCCGTGAGTCATTCTGGTGTGCATGTCAGGTTTACCTGATGGGCATGTGAAAAAACAAGAGTCAAAAAAAATTTTCTTTGCGTGTGTAAAGAAGTTAACAATGGCCCTTTCGCTGAGATTTAGTGGACTTCTGAGGATTTGGTAACGGAAAGCAAGGCGTGTAGCAGATCCATCGAGGTGATGATGCCAACGAGCTTGCCGCGGCGGGTCACGAGAATGCGATGGATGCGCTGCTGAAGCATGCAGCGCGCCACGTCATCAATCGGGGTGGCATCTTCTATCATGAACGCCGCGGGCGTCATGACATCCCGCACGATGACCCCCTCCGGCGTTTCTAGTTCCATGTGGCTCACCAGCACCTCCCCGTCGGATTCGTGGTAATAGCTGGGGGACTGGGCGCTCGCCGACGGTGCGCGTCGCTGGTAGCGGATGAGATCGGTCTGCGAGATCACGCCGATCACATTGTCGTTATCATCCACGACGGGCGCTCCCGTGATCTGACGCTCCACGAAGAGTCGCAACACTTCCTCGATGATCATCGTGGGAGTGACGGTCATCACGGGTTTATGCATCACATCTTTGGCGATGAGGCGTTTGGCCTTGTGTCGCCCAATCATCGCTGATTCCCTCAGCCCTTCTGTGCAGCCTGGGCGGCAGCGATGGCTTCGAGCACGTCTTTCATTTGCTGTTCCGCGAGGTGCACCCCCGTCCGCGACCACTCTTTTCGAGCGGCGAGCGCGATATCGTTCAGCGACAGCACACCGACGAGACGGCCGCCGTCGACCACAGGAAGCCGGTGCACCGCACATTGCTCCATCGCTTGGGCTGCCTCTCGCAGATCCGCATCCGGCGCGATCACCTTCGGATCGCGGCTCATGCAAGCTTCCACGCGCACCTGGTTGGCCAGCGTGGGCGTCTTGGTCAGAAAGAGGGCGATGTCCCGATCCGTCACCACACCCACCACCTGCTTGGTCGTCTGGCTGTCAACGACTGGGACAAAACCGCAACGCCTCCGCCGCATAATCTCCCCGACGAGATCGCACGTATCGAACGGGCAACAGGCTTCAGGGTTGGCAGTCATCAGCTCGCGAACTTGCATGAGATATCTCTCCTTATAGTGCGCCTCATCGTTCGCCCGGACCTCTTACCGTGCATGCAACATCGCTGGAGCGCAATCCGCGAGCGCGCTCTCGTCCGTCGCCGTGATAGGCCCGCAATGATTCTGAATATTCTTTCAAGCAGCTTTCAATTCGGGCATTCATCGTGCCATCTGGAAACCGCCCATCCAAACCGCGAACGCCGGCAACCTGCCCAGTGAGCACTTCTAGGCCCTCATCGATCGTCGTAATCGCCCAGAGATGAAACTTGCCGCACGCAACCGCCTCGATGACGTCCTCGCGCAGGACTAAGTGCTGCACGTTGCCCTGCGGAATCACCACACCTTGCTCACCGGTTAATCCCTTGGCGCGGCAGACATCAAAAAATCCCTCGATCTTTTGATTGACTCCGCCGACGGCTTGCACCTGACCGTGCTGATTGACGGAACCGGTGACCGCGATGCCCTGCTTGATCGGCATCTGGGCAAGCGATGAGAGCAGCGCGTAGAGTTCTGCGCAGGAGGCGCTGTCACCCTCCACCCCTTCGTAGCTCTGCTCGAACACCAGCCGTGCCGCGATGCTGAGCGGCTGTTGCCGCAGATAGGTTTGCCCGAGAAAACCGCTGAGGATCATGACGCCTTTGCTGTGAATCGGCCCGCTGAGTTTGACTTCCCGCTCAATATCCACCACCCCTTCGCTGCCCGGCCAGACGCTCGCGGTAATCCGGTGGGGACGTCCAAACAAATAATCTCCCACGTCGATGATGGACACGCCATTGACTTGGCCGATGGCGGCTCCCTCAGTATCGATCAACAACGCGCCTCGGGCGATCCACTCTCGGATCTTTTCTTGAATCAAATTCGAGCGGTACACTTTTTCGTCAAGCGCCTTGCGCACATGGCGCTCGCTGATCACCAGCGCCTTCTCCTGCTCCGCCCAGAAGGCCGCCTCATGCAGCACATCCGTCAACGCGCCGAAATGCGTTGAGAGTTTCTGCTGATCCTCGCAGAGGCGCGAGGCGTGCTCCAGCAGCATGGCAGCCGCGCTCGCATCCAGCGGCTTGCATGGTTGCTTCCGACAGAACGTCGCGAAAAACGTGAGAAATTCTCGCACGCTCGTCGGATTCCGAGGGACCGCGGTGTCAAAATCCGCCTTCACTTTAAACAATTCAGAGAACTTCTCATCATGCGCGTGCAGCAGGTGGTAGAGGAGCAGCGGCCCCACGAGCACCACTTTGACAGTTAACGGAATCGGCTGAGGGCGCAGGCTTTTGCTCACCAAAATCCCCAAACGTTCCGCGAGCTCCTCGATCTCGATCTGGCGGCTGCGCAGAGCGAGCTTCAACCCCTCCCAACTGAACAGATTGCGCAGCACATCTTCCACTTGCAATACCAGATAGCCGCCGTTGGCGCGGTGCAACGCGCCAGCTTTGATCATGGTGAAATCGGTGTACAATGCTCCCAACTGGCTCTCTTTCTCCACGCGGCCAAACAAATTATTGAAGGTGGGGTTCAATTCTACCTCGACGGGCGCGCCCTTGACGTCCCCATGGTCCACGAGGACGTTCACGTCGTACTTCTTCAACGGACGTTCCTGTAACCAGGGGGCAATCGCCCTGAGGCCCTTTACTGATGCGACTTCTTCGGCCACAGTCCCCGGCTTGAACACGTCGAGATTTTTCAAAATGTCCTCTTGTGCCGCCTTCAGATAGGCCATGACGTCTGGCAGTTCGGGGTATTGCTCGATCAGGTCGTCGATCAGTCCCCCAACAACACACAGCGCAAGCTTCTGATCGATCGCCTGGAGCTTCTCCTTCGCCTCGCGCTCCAGCTGGCGGACCTGCTTCATCATGACTTTCAGATCTGCATTAACCATCTTGCGTTTGCGTTCCAACTCCTCCTGGGCCGCCTCGGGCAACGCCTCGAGTTCTTCTTCCTTCATCCGTCGGCCATTGCGCAGAGGAATCGTGATAATACCCACCGGAGTCTCATGGAGCTCAAACCCCAATTTCTCCGCCCGCTTGGTGAGCCCATCAAGGAGTTCGGCGCGCTGCCGGTCCAATGCTTTGGTGATTTCCTCCCGTCGGCCGGTGTAATCTTCGCTCTCAAAGATTTTCGGGATTTGCGTGCTGATGTGCTCCATGAGATCCTTCATATCCCGCTGGAGCACGTGTCCTCGGCCTGCTGGAAGTTTGATGGCCACCGGCTGGTAGGGATCACCGAAGTTGTTCACATAGCACCAGTCCGGCGGCCTGAGTTGCTGGCGCGCTCTTGCTTTAAGAAAAGACCGGACCGCCGTCATCTTGCCGATGCCAGGCGGACCCGCGACATAGATGTTGAAGCCATCGTTGGGGATGCCCAGCCCGAAATGCAAGGCAGAGACGGCGCGCTGCTGCCCCACAATCCCGTCGAGCGTGCCAAGCTCTTCGGTTGTTCCGAAGGTGAACATGGAAGGATCCCGTGGAGGCCGCAACACCTCTGCCGAAAGCCACGCGATCATGGGAGAGCTCCTTCACGTCCATCGCTGAAGACGCCGGGGCAGAGCGTTCCGCACCGCTCACAGGCACCGTTGTCTGTCAGGTGCCGCTCCTGAATGGCATAGCCATCTCGTGTGATGAGGAGGTGGCCGCAGCGGTGGCAGGACGTGTTCTGCCCGATGACGCCAGGGATGTTGCCGGTGTACACAAACCAGAGTCCATTGTCCATAGCGATCCGACGCGCGGCGACCAAGGTCTGCGGCGGTGTCGGCGGATAGTCGCGCATCATCCAATCTGGATGAAACGCCGTGAAGTGCAGCGGCACCTCAGGCCCTAATTCGCGGACGATCCAGTAGCTGAGCTCGTCGATCTCCTGCCTGGAATCATTCAGCCCTGGAATGAGCAGCGTGGCAATCTCCAGCCACACGTTCGTGTGATGCTTCACATACTTCAGGGTATCGAGGACGGGCTGCAGATGGCCTCCGCAGATCGTCTGATAAAACCGATCGGAGAATGACTTCAGATCGACATTGGCGGCGTCCACGTGGCGATAAAATTCCTCGCGGGGCGCTGGACAGACGTAGCCGGCGGTGACCGCAACCGTCCTGAGACCTTGCGCATGACACGCACGGGCCACGTCAATCGCGTATTCATGGAAGATCACCGGATCATTGTAGGTAAACGCCACGCTGCGGCAGCCGAGGTGGACGGCGGATTGCGCGATAGTCTCTGGAGAAAAATGATTCGTCAGCGTGTCGAGTTCGCGTGATTTGCTGATCCTCCAGTTCTGGCAGAACTTGCAGGCGAGGTTGCACCCAATGGTGCCAAACGACAAAACGGTAGTGCCGGGGAGAAAATGGTTGAGCGGCTTCTTCTCAATCGGATCGATGCAGAAGCCGCTGGAGCATCCGTAGGAGGTGAGCACGATTTGGCCCTTGCGGCAGGCTCGCACAACGCACATGCCGCGCTGGCCTTCGCGCAAACGGCAAAAGCGGGGGCACAAATCGCATTGAATTAATCCATTCTCGTGGCGGTGCCAGTATCTCGTCGGCACCACGCTGGCAAACACACGCTCCTCATCCTCTCGCCGTCCCCTGAACGGCTTCGGAATATTTTCGGGTCGCACATCGACGGTCATTGCGGACTCCTGACCTATCGCAGCTCATGGTTCGTTGATCACACATCTGCTGACCAACGTATGGACGATTCAACGCTGCCTGCCAATCGCTGCCTCGGTGGAGGGAGAAGAGGGCCAGCCGGGCCGCGTCACCCTGCGTCCTCGAGCAGGCACTCATGAATAGCGACCGCTCCGCGCCCGCTCATTGTTATACGATGATGGGATTCGTGTGGCGTCTCCGTTGCTTGACAAGACCTTCTGCTTTGAGCCAGTCATCGAGCGCGTGGCCTTCCTCCCTCCCTCGCTGCTCGTACAGTTCATAGGCCACGCGAGCCACTTCACCATCATCAACGCTCATCGTCCCATCACCCTTGGTCTGCTGCCGCTTCAGCCACCCACGGCTATTGGCCATCATTTCCCCCTTCTTGTGTTTGCCTCTTCAACGCGCCGAGGCGATCGCTTCAACGATCTCTCCGAGCTTTTGCTCGGCCGTCCTCGATTCGGAATACGCCCACTGCTTGTCGGCCGCCACTGCGATGTCTTTGAGCGACAACACCCCGATCAGCCGGCCATGTTCAACCACCGGCAGCCGGTGAATCGCGAATTGCTCCATCAGTTTTGCGGCCTCTTCAAGGGTGGCGTCAGGCGCGATCGTCTTCACGCGCTTCATCATGCACTCCGCCACGCGGACCTCGCTGGAGAGCTTATTGGCTTCTCCCAACGCAAGCGCGATGTCCCGATCGGTCACCACGCCGACGATCTTCTTGGTGGCGTGACTATCGACGACAGGCACAAAACCGCAGTTGCGACGCCGCATAATCCCGATGACGACCGCACAGCTTTCGGTCGCCAAGCAGGCCTCTGGCTCTGCGGTCATCAGCTCACGAATGTGCATTGTCTCCTCCGTGTTATTTCACGTCAACTTTGATCTGCTTGGTTTTCGCCTCGGCGAACTTTGGCAGGGTAATTTCCAAGACCCCGTTTTTGTAGGACGCGTTCACCTTCGAGGCATCGACCCCAGCCGGCAGCGTAAAACTTCGGAGGAAACTGCCGTAGCTGCGTTCCATCCGGTACATCTTGCCTTCCTTGGTTGCTGCCTCTTCCTTCCGCTCTCCGCGAATGGTCAGCGCACCCTCCGAAACCTCGACGCTGATGTCTTCTTGTTTCATCCCTGGCAGATCCGCTCTCACCAGCAGGCGATCCTTTTCTTCTGTGATGTCCACTTCGGGAAACCATTGCCCGCCATCCGCAGGCATCGGCCACCGTCCTGGAAATGGCCGCCGCCCGAACCACTTCGTCATGTCTCGCTCAAGCTCCGTGAGATCCCGAAGCGGTTCCCACACATCCTCTCCCCACTTGATCAGAGCCATCGCGCACCTCCTGTTCACTCCAAAAAACACCAACGCTTCCCCGCATCACCGACGAGGAAGCGCCCTTGGTCTCATCGTCACCTCCGAGCCAAGCCGGACCTCTGATACCAGCGTTAGGATAACTCTACCTCTCGAAGCGTTCCATGACCCACCTCATAGCGCGGCAGCGACGAGGCGAGCAGCCGTTCACGGAGAATCTGGACGACGCGGAAGGCCGCCTGCCCATCCCAATACGACGGAATCCCGCCGGCTTTCCATTGCCCGGCCAGGATGGTCTCCACCGCCTCAAGAAGTTTGGCGCGATCCCACCCAATGAGCGCATTCGTGCCCTGCGTGATGGTGATGGGGCGCTCGGTGTTCTCCCGCATCGTCAGGCATGGAATCTTCAACACGGTGGTTTCTTCCTGAAGGCCTCCGGAATCTGTCATCACGAACCGGGCGTTGGCCACGAGCTTGATAAAATCGATATACCCGAGCGGCTCGATCATCGTCAGCCCCCTCATCTGCTCAAACGCCTCCAACAATCCATAGCTACGCATCTGGGCCCGCGCCCTGGGATGCACCGGATAGATGAGCGGACAATGATACGCGACATCTGCCAGGAGGCTGCGGATTTCCTCCAACGCCTCGCGGGTATCCACGTTGGAGGGACGGTGCAAGGTGACCACGGCATAGCGATCGCGCGTCAATCCAAGGGCTTTGAGGATTTCGGATTGATGGATGCGTGGCAGGTGAGACAACAGCGTATCAATCATGAGATTGCCCACGAGAAAGATCTCCCCTGGGCAATCGGCGGCGTGCTGAAGATGCTGCAGGCCGCTGGGCTCGCTCACAAAGAGAAAATCGGAGAGCGCATCGGTCACCACGCGGTTGATTTCCTCGGGCATGCGCCGGTCAAAACTGCGCAAGCCTGCTTCGATGTGCGCGACCTTGATGCCGAGTTTGGAGGCGACCAGCGAACAGGCCAACGTGGAATTGACATCGCCGACGACGATGACCAGCTGCGGCTGCTCGCTGAGTATTACGCGCTCGAACTCGACCATGATCCGAGCCGTCTGGGCGGCCTGGGTGTCTGATCCGACATTGAGATTGATATCCGGCGTTGGGATCTCCAGATCCCTGAAGAAGACCTCGGACATGTCAACATCATAATGCTGCCCGGTGTGCACCAAGCAGACCTCGAAGAGATCCGGGTGCTGAGCGAGGGCGCGCATGAGCGGAGCGATCTTCATGAAATTCGGCCGCGCGCCAGCCACCACCATCACGTTGATCGCCATTGTGTCGCTCCGCGTTTGCCCATCAGCATCGCTGAGAGCACCATGCCAAGGAAGACCGTGTTCGTCACCGCATACCGCTTCCACATGCGGCCAGGTTCGCACAAGAGCCGATGCAACCACTCCAAGCCGCACCGCTGCATCCACCGAGGGGCCCGCGTCGTCTTGCCGGCCATCACATCGAAGCTGCCCCCCACGCCCATCAGAAATGGCACGGCCATGAGGTCCGCGTATCGCCTTAGGAAGAACTCTTTCTTGGGGCTGCTCATGGCCACAAACAGCATGTCTGCGCCGGAGGCCTTGATCGCTTGCACGACGCGCGGTTCCTCCTCCGGGCTGAAATAGCCGTTGCGCCATCCGGCGATCTGCAGCGTGGGATAGTCTCGTCGGCAACGCGCGACGATCTCCGCCACAACATCCTGGGACGCGCCCAAGAAATAGACGCGATAGCCGCGCTGGGCCGCCCGCGGCAGCAGCTGCACAAAGAGATCAATGCCGGCGACGCGCTCCGGGATCTTCAGGCCAAGCCACCGAGCGCCCCAGACAATGCCTTGCCCATCAGCGTTGATCAATCCGCAGGCATTGACGATCTCGCGCAGGATGGGGTCGCGCTGCATCATGACCAGCTTGGCCACGTTGACCACGACGTGTTGCGTCACGCGACGACTGCGGATGATCTCATCGACGCGCGTCAGCGTCTCTTCCATGGTCAGCGGATCGAGCTGGGCGCTAAAAAACGCCACGCGATGCCTCACGCCGGCGATGCCGCACATGGCTCCACCTCACAGGCCACCGCCAGGGCCGCCAACGCAGAAAACATCTGCGCTTGCGGCCATCGCAGATATGGAAAGTCGTGGCGCCGCCCCCCGCGGTACACCCGGGTCACAAAATAGCCTTGCGGGCGTTGGTAGTCGGCGATGGCGACGTATGCGAGCCGAGCGCTGACGTCCAGCGCCTCTGGAATCTTGTGGGAGAGTGCCGGGCC
This sequence comes from Candidatus Omnitrophota bacterium, assembly GCA_016209275.1. NCBI lineage: Bacteria > Pseudomonadati > Candidatus Omnitrophota > Candidatus Omnitrophota bacterium. Next base: position 4,059 of record JACQWM010000032.1, on the reverse strand, counting down.
CAGTCGAATACCCTCGGCGTAGTCATAGAGCTCGCGCCGAACGATGTGGGTGCGCCCTGTGGCGAAGGGCCGCGGCTGGCCTGAGCGGTCAAGCAGCGCCTGACGGTAGAACGCGTATCCGCGCTCAATCGCCTCATCGAGCTGTGGGTCGTCCACGAACAGACTGATGCGCCCAAGGCAATTCAGCACGAAGCAGGTATGGAAATTATCGATGAAGGCGTCCGATCCGCGATCCGCCGCATAGGGCCATGCGCCATCAGCCCGCTGCGTTTCAAGCACAAAACGGAGATTGCGCCACGCAGCCTCGCGATACTCGCGCTCACGGAAGCGCCGCCAGCCATCCATCAACATCCAGGCGCGCAGCGCGCTGGCATTCACGACACGGCTTCGATCCAAGGGAGAATAGCTGGTGGCGGCCGCCCCGTCGAACGTGACGGTTTGATGGAGATTGCGGAGGGCAAACTGCAAGGCCGAGGCGGCAGCGTCTTCATAGACATGTTCGTGCGTGACATCGGCGAGCCTCATGAGGGCTTCGTAACAATCGGGCACGACGGTGATGTAGGGTGTGGCCTTCGGCCAGAAGCCGCGGCAATTCTGCCAATCAAACGGGTAGCCCCAACAGCGGCCGGCATACCCATCACCACTGGCATCCAGCAGACAGCGGCCGAGCCGCCGCGCGCGATCAAGCAGTTCTGGATTGCCGTTCACGGTATGCCACTGAAGATAGCCCAAGGCGAGATGGGCATCGACGCTGGGAAATCGCGTTGGCGCCACCAGCCAACGTCTGGCTGCTGGCGCCGCCCACTCCATGGCCACCAACGGAGCGACGAACGGGGCTCCGATCCATCTGGAATGATAAAACACCGTTCGGGCGAATAATCCATACGGGGTTCCCCAGACGTCATAGGGATCGTAGCTCAACTCTCCATGCTGATTCAGCCACCCCACAAACCGTTCAAGACTTGACTCCACCATCTCCATCATCGAGCCACCGAGGTGATGAGCGACGCGGCCCGGGCGGCGATGTGATCCCAGGTCTGCTGCCGGGCATACGCCATGCGGGCAAGGCGCGCCGCCGCGTTGGGGGCATCAATGAGGGCTTGCTGCAATTGCTGGTTGAATTCTCGCGGGCTGTGCGCGACAGCCACCAGTCCCTGCAAGAAGGCGAGGTGCCGAAGGGCCACGGACACAATGGGTTTTCCCGTCGCCAGATACTCCAACAGTTTTTTCGGATTCCGATAGTCATTGAACCCGTCGCCGGTTTGATAGTAGAGCCCGCAGCAGGTAAACGCCTTGCCATACTGCGGCAGCGTCTCATAGGGCCGGCGGCCGAGGAAATAGACGTTCGGCAAGGCGTTCAGACTCGAGACATCCATCGCCACCTCGCCGAGAAACACCAAGGAGATCTCAGGATTGCGTTCGGCCAGATAGCGGATCAAAAACAGATTTAAGTCGCGCACCAACCCGAAGTAGCCGACGATCGGCCTGGGAATGTCGCGCAGATCCTCCGGCTCAGGGGTCACAGGATGTTGGGCGGCGGCGAAATGCTCGAAGTCGACACCGTGCCCGAGGTACAGCGTCTTGGCGTTGTAACTGCGCCGCTCTTCAACCAAATCTTCATTGACGAAGAAAGCGAGATCGGCCGCGCGCTGCAGCGCTGTCTCTTGGAGAAAGACTTCATACGCATCGGCTCCCGCGTACTGGGAGATATTGTCAACGCAGTAGTACACCAGGCATTTGGCTCGCCGATTCAGGGCCAAGGCGACATCTTTGACCGTCGGCAGCGTGACCCAGAGGATCGGCCGTCGCATGCGAAGTGCCCAGAGCAGCACGCGCAATTGGATCAGCAGCAGGACGGTGTTCACCCATGTGATGCGGGCCCGCCATCGCCCGAGCATGGGCAGCGCGATCGGGGTCAGCACGAGAATGCCTTCAGGACTCCGGCGGAGATACCGAGTCAGACTGCCGAGCTTTCTGAAAAGTTTCTTCCAGAACACGCGGCCCTGCCTGGGGCTGGGAGCCGCCACCCCAATCGAATTGACGAAGAGGACCCGGTTCTGCGCGGCAAAGGCCTTCATTAAATGAAAATTCGAATGCGGGTTGTGGTACCACCAGTCTTCGCCGGCGAAACACACGATGTCTTCGCCGATGAGCGCCATCGGCGGAGACGCCACCGTCATCTCCGCGCCCGGCGCGTAGGGATCAGGCTGCAACAGGATGGGGGGCATGCGCAGGCTCCGATGGCGTGTGTGACACCACGTACATTCCGATGAGGGCCCACAGATACCAGTGAATCACCACATAACTCGCCAAGTTCTCTGTGAGACTCATCAAAAGAAACGCTGGGATAAAACAGATCAACAATCCGGCGAGTTTCGCCGGTAGGCTCTCGGGTGGAAACATCTGCCGATGCCGAATCGCATGCATGAGGAGGTAGAGGTACGGCGCGAAATAGGCGACCACCCCGACAATGCCCGCTTCGAGGAACCATCGCAGATAATCGTTGTGCGCGCCAAGATGCTCTCTGACCATCCGGTAGTCCGCGTTGAGGCCATAGCCGAAGAATGGACGCTGAACCCCCCGCTTCATGAGGTCCGACCACGTCTCCAAGCGCCAGCCTAAGGAGCTTTGCTCATTCACCGCCATGCGGTGTCCATACCGGCTCATCGTGTTAAGCACGTGCTGTTTGACCAGCGGAGTGATGGCGAGGAGCATCGTCAAGGCGATCAACGGCAGAAGCCATGCGCGTTTGAACAGCAGCGCGTAGAGGCCGCTCATCATCAAGGCCGCGGCCCAGCCGCTGCGAGTCTTGGTCAGCAACAGGGCGCCGAGCAACATGAGCAACGCGACGACTCTCCACCGGGATGCCCGACGATCATCGGCCGGCCGATCCACCTGGAATAACACGCAGCCGATCACGACCAGCAAGAAAAACGCCAGGATGTTGGGATGCTCGAACGTCCCTTCAAGCCGGCCGCCGTGCCGCGCGACCGTCCAGAACCCCCATCCAATCGGAATGATGGCGGAATAGAGCATGGCGCGCAGCAGTTGCCGCGCTTGGCCCGCGTCTTGGATATGCACGATGACCAGCAGCAAGATCGAGAACACCGAACCCAGCCGAGCGAGGACCTTCATGCCTTCGGCTTTATCATCCATCTGCGCCCACGCGATCACGGCCACGAACAAGAAGGTGACGTACATCCAAACAATCGGATGCTCGTGCAGACGATTGAAGGTGTTCGGACTCGCCAAGACATAGACCACCGTGGCCAGGGTAAGCCCCAGGGCGACCAATCCGCCAAGCCCGATATCAACCCCGGCGAGAGAGACGCGGACAGAAACCAGCAGCGGATCCAGGGCAGGCCGCAACAGCAGCAGGGCGCAGAGAAACCCCACGGCGTGCCTGAGGAACGCGTAGAGGACCAGCATGCTCAACAGCCCCCCCACCGTATAACGGAATGGCGCGCCGCTGACACTCAGCTGGCCAAGACCTACTCCTGCGAGGAGTCCCATCAACAGTTCTGGAATCAGCCGCCGCATGGTGTCTCTCTCATTGCACCGACCGGGAATAGACCGACCCGGCATATAACAAGACGTAGAGCCGCTGCCGCCGCGGATCGAATGCCATGGCTGCGGGCCCGGAATTCTCCGGCAATCCCGCGGTCAGATCGGTCCACGCCTTGCCGCCGTCGGCGGAGTGCCAAATTTGGCCACCGCTGCCCTCTCCCCATTGCACAACGCCAACCGCCAGGTGCGAGGGATCGCTTGGGTCAATCGCAATCGCCTCGCAGGTTTGACCCGACGCAAATCGTTTCAGTTCGGTCCAACTCATCCCATGATCCCGTGAGATGAACAGGGCCGGCGTTCCCTTGACACCCGCCGCATAGACGTCGCCAGTCGCGGAGATGGCCACGTCAAACACGCACGGCATCGCCGAGGCCAACGATGGCTCCCACGACGCCCCGTAATCGCTCGATCGATAGACGCCAATGCCTGATGCGCCGCACACACCCCAGAAGATTCGCGAAGGGGCTGTCGGATCAACAGCCAACCCGTTGT
>JACQWM010000031.1 GCA_016209275.1 Candidatus Omnitrophota bacterium | reverse complement strand
TAGAGCGTCGGCCTGCGGAGCCGAAGGTTAGTGGTTCGATCCCACTTGGGCGCACCATCATATTATGGCGACAGAAGAACGAGCTGAAGACATAGCCGCAACGCATGAGCGGTACATGCGCGAAGCCCTCAAAGAAGCTGAGGAAGCGCTTGAGTCTCATGACCGGCCGGTCGGCGCGGTCATCGCGCACCAAGGGCGCGTGATCGGCCGCGCGCATCATCAAGTTAAACTCTTGCGCGACCCGACGGCGCACGCCGCCATCATTGCGATCACGCAAGCGGCGAACGAGTTGGGCTCGGATCAGCTCACCGACGCGGTGGTTTATGTCACCGAGGAGCCCTGCGCGATGTGCGTGGGGGCCTTATTGCTGTCCAAGGCGGCGCGGTTGATCTATGGCGCGGCCAATCCGCGCAGCGGGGCGTGCGGTTCGGTGATTGATTTGGCCAAAAACGAGCGGCTCAACCGGCGCATGACCGTGACCGGCGATGTGCTCTCCGGCGACTGTTTCGCGCTGCTGCGCCGCTTCGCCGCCAGCGCGCATACGGATTGAAAATTTGGAGAGGTGGCTGAGCGGTCGAAAGCGGCGGTTTGCTAAACCGTTACACGGGAGAAATCTCGTGTCCCGGGTTCAAATCCCGGCCTCTCCGTTTTAACTGCACCTGCGCAAGAGCGATATCAGATATCAAACGGGCGTTTGATATCTGATATCGAATGGAAACGATGGCGTACCTCCCGTTTGCCCGTAAATACCGGCCGCAGACGTTTGAAGAGCTGATTGGCCAGCCGCATGTGACCACGACGCTCACACAGGCCCTGAAAGCCAAGCGCGTAGCGCAAGCGTATCTCTTCGCCGGCCCGCGCGGAGTGGGCAAGACCTCGGCCGCGCGCATCCTGGCGAAGGCCTTGAACTGCGAAAAGGGGCCGACGGCAACGCCATGCGATGCGTGCGCCTCCTGCACGCAGATCATCAGTGGCAGCAGCCTGGATGTGATCGAAATCGACGGGGCGTCAAATCGCGGTATCGAAGAAATCCGCACGTTGCGCGAGTCGGTCGGCTATGCCGCCGCGACCGGCGAGTTTCGCCTCTACATCATCGATGAAGTCCACATGCTGACGACGGAAGCGTTCAACGCGCTGCTCAAAACGCTGGAAGAGCCGCCCGCCCATGTGAAATTCATCTTTGCCACGACTGCGCCCAACAAAGTGCCGGCGACGATTCTTTCACGATGCCAGCGGTTTGATTTTCGCCGCGTGGATGTGCCCACCCTGGTGAAGCAACTCTCGCAGGTAGTGAAGGCCGAGAAGATCCATGTCGCGGAGCCGGCGGTGTATGCGATCGCACGTGCGGCCGATGGCAGCGTGCGCGACGGGGAAGTGCTCTTGGATCAGGCCGCCAGCTTCGTCAAAGGCGCGATTGAGGAATCGGATGTGATCGCCTTGCTCGGCGCCATCGAAGCCGACGCGCTGATCGAGTGGGTCCGCGCGATCATCGATCGCAACGCGCCAGGAGCGCTCTCGCTGCTGGCGAAGCAGCTGGATCAGGGGAAAGACGCGGCGCAGTTGCTGATGGCGCTGGTGCGGCATCTGCGAAATCTGCTGATGCTGCGCGTCACCGACGGCGCTGCCTCCAAAGAGGAGCTGCGCAGCCGGCTGATTGATGAGCCGGCCGAACGGCTGAGCGCTCTTGAGCGGCAAGCCGCCCGGCTTGGCCCGCAGGAGCTGTTGCTCGCACTCCAGGTGCTGATGGGCGCGTATGAACTCGTGCGGCGCAGCCCCATGGCGCCGATGATCCTTGAGCTGGTGATCATTAAGTTGTCGACGAGAGAGCAGTGGCAGTCGCTGGAGCAGATCACGCAGCGATTGGAGCAGCTCAGCGCGCAGACCCCGCACCATATGGGTGCGGGGCAGGCAGACTCGACGGAAGAGACGGGACCGACGGAGAAAACGAGAAAGGCTCCCACGCCAGGAACGACCCATCAACCTGCCGAGAGCATGGGGGCTGTCCCCGCTGTGGCGACGATTTGGCCGGCGTTTCTTGAGCGGCTGGGCGCGAAGAAAATATCACTGGCCGCGTATCTGGCCCATGCTAAGCCGCTCGCACTGGAGGCCGGCACGCTGACCGTCGGGCTGCCAGGGTTTGCGCTCCACCAGGAAGTGGTGAGCGAACCCGAGACGCGCCGGCTCATTGCCGCGCTGCTGAGCGAGTTATTGAAGACCGCGGTGCGTGTCGAGTACACGACGCTGTCGGATCTTCCCAGCCCAGCGCCGGCGGATGCGCCGGCGGCATCGGCCGGAAGCGCTCCCGGCTCTCCGCTGGTGCAAGATATCGTGAAGCTGTTTAACGCGACCGTGCTGGATCGCCCCTCAGTCAGTTGATGTCGTCATACGCCAAGCCCCTGCTTCGGCTGCTGGAAGCGCTCGAGAAATTGCCTGGCATTGGTCCGCGCTCGGCCGAGCGCATCGCGTTTTATCTGCTGCGCGCGTCACGAGAGGAGGCGCGGCAGCTGGCAGGGGCCGTGGTCGCCGTGAAGGAGCAGCTCCAGTTTTGCGCGGTCTGCTTCAACCTCTCGGAAACGCCGCGGTGCGCCATCTGCCAGGATGCGGCTCGCGATCCGTCGGTGATCTGCGTGGTGGAGGAGCCGAAAGACGTGCTGTCGATCGAGAAGACCGGGACCTTCACCGGCCTCTACCATGTGCTGCTCGGGGCCATTGCGCCGCTGGATGGGATCGGCCCGGAGCTGTTGAAGATCGATGAGCTGATGCGCCGGCTCAGCGACGGCATCGTCCAGGAAGTGATCATCGCCACCGACGCGGATAAAGACGGAGAAACCACCGCCGCGTATCTCTCGAAGCTCATGCGCCCCGCCGGGTTGAAGCTGACCCGGATTGCTTCAGGCATTCCCGTCGGCAGCCATCTGGAATATGCCGATGCCGCCACGCTCGCCCGCGCCCTTGAAGGCCGCCGGGAGCTGCTGTAGCGGGTCGCCGGCGGTTCGTCCGACAACACACAACACCACACAGGAGGGAGTCGTCATGCGTTCCGTGGGAGATCGGTTTCCGGCTTTTCGTGTCAAAGCGACGGTGTCCAATCAGGTGAAGGAGGCGTTCGTCGAGGTTTCAGAGAAGAGCTATCCGGGCAAGTGGCTCGTGGTGTTTTTCTGGCCGAAGGACTTCACCTTTGTGTGTCCGACGGAGATCGAGGAGTTCGGCCGGCTGAATCCGCAGTTTGAGGAGCGCGGCGCGAAGCTCCTCGGCGGCAGCACCGACTCCGAGTTTGTGCACCTGGCCTGGCGGAACCAGCAGAAAAGCCTCAGCGCGCTGCCGTTTCCCATGCTGGCGGATGTGAAGCGCGAGCTCTCAGAAGCGCTGGGCATCCTGGATGCGAAGGAAGGCGTGGCCCAGCGCGCGACGTTCATTGTCGATCCTGAAGGCACCATCCGCTTCGTGATGGTGACGGATCTCAGCGTGGGGCGCAATCCGCAGGAGGTCTTGCGCGTGCTCAATGCGCTGCAGACCGGGGAACTGTGCCCTTGCAGTTGGCAGCCGGGCGAGGCGACTATCCAGATCGGCTAACAGAGGAGGCGGGCATGGCAAGCACCAGTGTGAAGGCGGTGGACCAAGAGAAGCTCAACGCATTTCTCGGCAAGGTCGTGGGCGATTTCGGCGCCGCCCTCAGTTCCGCGCTGGTCTATATCGGGCAGCGGCTCGGGCTCTATCGGGCCATGGCGTGGGGCGGGTCCGTGACGCCGGAGGAGCTGGCCCAGCGCACCGGCACGACCGAGCGCTACATTCGGGAGTGGCTCATCAACCAGGCAGCCAGCGGCTATGTGGAGTATGATGCCGCCACCGGCCGCTATGGGCTCTCACCGGAGCAGGGGGTCGCGCTGACCGATGAGACCAGCCCCGCCTTTGTCGGCGGAGGCTTTTATGTCATTAAGGCAATGCTGGCCGCCCAGGGGCGGATCGCCGAGGCGTTTCGCAGCGGCGAGGGCATGTTTTGGAGCGAGCATGATCCGGATTTGTTTATCGGCACCGAGCGGTTCTTCCGGCCCGGCTACAAGGCGCATCTGACGGCGGAGTGGATTCCCTCGCTGACCGGCGTGGACGCCAAGCTGAAAGCCGGCGGCAAGGTGGCCGATGTGGGCTGCGGACACGGGGCCTCAACGATTATTCTGGCGAAGGCCTATCCGAAGTCGACCTTTTGGGGATTTGACAGCCACCAGCCGTCGATTGAGTATGCCAAACGTACCGCCCAAGATGCCGGCGTCGGATCTCGGATCACCTTTGAAGTCATCGAGGCGAGCCACGTCCCGCGCAAGGGCTATGATTTAGTGACGCTCTTCGATTGTCTGCACGATATGGGTGATCCGGTCAGCGCGCTGCAGCGCATCCGGGAGGCCTTGGCCGCCGACGGCAGCGTGCTCATTGTTGAGCCGATGGCCGGCGATACCGTGGAGGGAAATTTTACTCCGGTCGGCCGGACGTTTTCCGCGGCGTCGGTGTTGTGCTGCACCCCCAACGCCTTGGCCCACGGCGGCAGCGCCCTCGGCACGGTGGCGACGGAAGCAGCGCTCCGGAACACCGTGACGACGGCAGGATTTACGACGTTTCGCCGCGCGGCGGAAACCCCCTTCAACCGGATCTTTGAAGCCCGGCTCTAGCCGCGGGCGGCGCGTTAGCGCCACGTCTCCATCATCTCCGGCGGCGGCAGGGACGCCTCGCGTTGTTGAACCTCCACGTGCTGTGGGATGATGTGACGGTGCGGAAGCGCGCCGAAATACACGCTGCCTGGCGCGATACAGGTATTCTTCGGGACGACAGCTCCTGCGGCGATGGTGGCACCATCACCCACCTCCACTCCGGGCAGGATCACGGCGTTGAGGCCCACCACAACGCGGGCCCCGATCTTTACTTTCTTCAGCACGAGCTGATGGTGCTCAAAGGCGTGGCTGACGATCGTCGCATGCCCGCCGATCACCGACCCCTCGCCGATCTCCAGCAGCAATGGGTCGGCGCATGACTTCGTGTTGATCTGCACGTCCCGGCCGATGCGCGCGCCCATCAGGCGGTAAAAGAGGGGGGCGAAGGGCGTGAGCAGCAGGAAGCTCAAGAACGTGATCGACACCGGGGACCGCAAGGCGATCGAGATACCCCACGCGGCCGCCTCCGCCGACATCAGCGGGTGCGCGCCCTCCCGCAGCCGCAGCCGCAGCGCGCCTCGGAGCCCGCCGGTGATCCCGACGAGGGTGAAGCCATAGAGGAAATACGCCGCCCCCGCCGCGCAGCACATCGAAAGCATGCGCGCCCAGAAGGGGAGTGCTGCCGTGCGCGGCCAGACCGCCGAGCAGAACATCGCCCCTGGAAACATCGCTAGGCCGATGAGCACGGCTCCCAGGGCGTAGCCGACCACCACCGCGATGGTGAGCAGCACGGTGAGGGGCATCGGAGGACTCCTTCCTCGCGCAAATTGATGAAACCGGTTCTGTTCTATGGACTGCGTTTCATCGGGGCACCGGAGGCATGGCGTCGCCGGCACCTCTTGGAGAGGCGCAACCCTAAGCTTTGCATCTTCCGCCGCCACAGCCGGCCTTCCGGCCGAGGTGGTCGGCGTGACGTTATCGGCATGCGCACTCCGGCGCTTGTTGCAGGCGCTCAACCGCCTTGGCTCGCCGCGGCCGATGCGGCGGAATCACGCGCTCCAGCTCCTCCACGAGCTGTCGGCTATCCATCCCATGCTGCCAGGCAACCTCATCCAAACAGGAGCACCCCTCCGATGGCATATGAATGAGGAGGTGCTCAAAGACGGCTTTCGTCGCCGGGTGCTCATGCGCCACGCGGTTGACCGTCATGCACTCATTGAGGATCGACGTCTGCGCGATGGGCGGGGTCGGCGGTTGTTGCCCGGCCAACTCACGTTGCAGGAGCGGAAACAGCGAGGTTTCTTCTTCCGCCATATGGCGCCGCATCCGCTGAATGGCTTCGCTTAATGCCGGCACCGCGCGCTCCATGACGCGGCCATCGCCCTTCACGAACAGCCGCTTGATGGTCTGCAATTGCTCCGGCTCATCGTGGTGCTCCAGCGCAATCGCGCTGAGCGCCTGCGGGGCGAGGGTCGTGCGGCATTGCGCAATCAGGGCTTCCTCGCGTTTGATGTGGTCATGGAGCTGGCGCGCGAGCGTGCAACAGACCTCGCGCACCACCGGCCACACCTCCGGTCCCATGCGAAGCGCGGTCTCAATGACGTTGAGTTTGGCTTGCAAGACGCGATGATCACGCTGCAAGCGCTCAATAGCTCTCATGGCAGGGCCCTCCCGATACTTCAAGTCCTCTCCCCACGGGAGGAGGTGTTGGGTGGCGCGCCGCGGCCGCCGCGGCGTGGCGTTTCATGAACGCGATGAGCGACGCGGCGATCGCCTCCATGGGCGCGGCATCGGTGTTCCACATCATGACGTAGAGGAGCGGGTCATCAATGTCGCGGTGAAAATAATCCGCGATCAGGCGCGCCCGGTCGCGATCCTGGCGGGCCATCAGTTCCTTCGCCTCGCGTTCGGTGGTTTCAACGAGTGTTCGCATTCGCTGGAGGCGCGTCGCCTCAGACGCCACCAGGCGGACATGCACGCCGTCCGGCAGCCCGCGCGTGACGCACATGCCGCCCCGGCCCACGACGATGACCCGCCCCATCGCTGCCAGCGACCGGATGGTTTCGAAGAGCTTCTTCACCACGACGTATTGCGGCGATTCTCCGCCAAGCAGCGAGTAGATGGCATCTTCGATGTCGGTGTGGTATTCCTCGCTGAGCAGGGCTTGCATCGAGATGCGCAGGGCGGGATCGGCGATCAACTGCTCGCACAGCTCGCGGTCAAACACCTGCCAGCCATGGAAGAGCGGGTCATCCTCCTGCTGCATCTGCTGGAGGAGGACGCGGGCCAGGGTATGGCCGCCGGCCCCGGCCTGCCGTGAGATCGTCACGAACGGTCGATACGCGCTTGCGCCGACGAACCCAGCCGTCTCGCGTTCTCGATAGGAGAACGCCTCGAGAAATCGCTTGATGTCATCGAGAGGGGCCGCCATCGCGCGCCTTCTGGAGCGAATTGGTCAGACGCTGAAGACGAACACGCAGAAACTCACAGGCGGGGAATCGCTCTACGCTACGGGCGAGCTTCTCGCGAAGGATACCGGGGTCATGCTGCCGTTCATCGCTTGGCTTCATTGGTGCCTCCTGCCGCCAAGCCCGATCCCTTTACAACACCTCTAGGTTAGGCCAAACGCCGATGCCCTTCTATGACGCAGCTCATTATTCCATAGCCGCAGCCGAACTCCTAGGCCCGAGCGACGCTTCGCGCGAACAGGCGAATGAGCAACCGGGAAAAGAACAGCGAGGCGAAGGTGGCAAACAATGAGAGCTCCTGGACGCCGTTGAACACCACGCCGCTGACATCGAGATGGTCGAGCCTTCCCCGTCTGATGTGCGCCGCAGTCCTTTTCCAAAACCGATGGAGCGATTGGCGCGTCCATGTCAAGGAATGCGAGCACGGATTCCACCGCTTGACCCATAACAGGAGTCGAGGCGGAATGGGGGCTGACAGCGTTGGCGCGTGCGGCATGTTCCGCCGTACCGCTGATATGGCCCGTCGATAGGCGTGTTGGAGTTCAGACAGCCGCATCTGCCGCCACCCCCGCACGCTTGAGGGAAACTGTCTCAGCTCGTCGATGACGCGCTGCTCAAGCGCTGAGCGCTGCCGAGTCTGGAGCCAGAGCTCCTCCATGTCCAGCGCCAACCGCGGCCAGAGCCTGGCATAGCGCCAGACGTCGCCCGCGCGGCGTGCGAAGTACCGCCATCGCGATTCCATCGGCCACCCCGGCCGGCGTTCACGGCGAGCTTTGAGTCGGACAAACCCATGGATCATGGGATGCCCCTGTTCCACGATGAAGGAATTCTTATACCAGATGAAATTGGCGAACACGGCCCAGTAGTTTTCGGGACGCGCACGCGAGAGAATGCGCTTCATGTTCTCCAAGCTGTAGAATGTCCTCCAGGCCTCCTCGTACGCCCGCGTCCATTCTTCACGGGACATCCTGGGATGCTCGGTCGTCGCGTGGAACGAGTCATACTGGTTCAAATCCGCATCCATCGCAACGCCGCGCTGCGCCAGCGCGGCATGATCCTGAGAGCCAGGCAGCGGTGTCAGCATAAAGAACGAGGCTTGGTCAGGGCCGAGCTCCGTGGTCAGCCGCTGGATATCCTCCTGGACAGAAGAGGCTGTATCAAACGGAAACCCGATGATGTAGGCGACATGGGTGTTGATCCCTGCCGCGCGATAAGTCTCGAAGAGGGCGCGGAAGTTCTCGAGCCGGTTCTGCCGCTTGCCCGCCGCTTCCAGATTTTGCGCGTTCAGGCTCTCGAGCCCGATAAAGACCTGCGAGCAGCCGGCGGCTTTAGCCTTCGCCACAAAGTTGGGCAGCTTGTACGATTGGGTATCCACCTGGACCATGAAGCCGATCCGGATCCCCTCTTCGCGCAATTGGATGAGCCCATCGAGAATGGCTTCCCAGTGTGTGTTCCGGCAGAAGTTATCATCGGTGAAGAAATACGAGCCAATGCGATGGCGGCGGTAATTGTCCCGGATCGTCTCAAGCAGTCGAGCCACATCACGAAACCGCATCGTCCGGCCCTGGACATTGATGACGGTGCAGAACGAGCAGTTGAAGGGGCACCCCCGCCCGCAGTCCATGGTGCTGAAATTCGGCGACACAAACCGACGCGCATACCGCGGGCTGATGCGCGGCATGGGTGCTGCCTGCAGCGGTGGGGGCTGGAGCAGGAAATTGTACACGGGTTGGAGTCGTCCGAGGAGCGCGTCCCGGAGGATGCCCTCCCATCGGCCTTCGATTTCTCCGGCCACCACGCTGACACCGGCCTCGACGAGTGCCTGAATTTCCCGAGGCATCTGGGGCAGCATCGCCAGCGACCCGCTGACGTGGAAGCCGCCGATGAGGACCTCAAGCCCGGCCGCTCGACAGGCAAGCGCCACATCGCTGGCCCGGGCAAACTGATTGCTTTGCACGCCGGTCAGGCAGACGATCGCTTTCGTGCCACGGCGTCGACCGGAACGCACAATCCGCCGCACATCGACCCGTTGGACCGTTTCGTCGATCAACTCGATGCGCCACGTCAGGCGCCGTCCCAGCGTCCCTCGCCGTCGGACATCGTCCGTCAACCCGTACAGGCAGGTCAGGGTATTGCTGGGCAGCACCCCTCGCCAGTAGCGGATCACATAGCCGTCCGCATCATATTTCGAGGGCTTGATGAGGTAGATGATGAGCCGTCGTATACCCATTGCTCAACTATTTTACTCATATTGACAACGTATCGCTACACTAACAGCACACCACAGAGCGCTGAGCTCGGAAGGAAAAAATCGAAAAATGACTTATGCCGGTTTCGTGCCTCCATCTCGGCTCCTATCCAGCCTATGTGTGCTCGCATGGCTTAGCCTCGCGTCATGCACGTCGGCAGCGCGCGCCGAGCCTTCGGCATCAGACCCCGGAGCTGGCGACCCGTTCAAACAAGGCTCGCGCTACTGGTCGGTCACGGCGGCGACGTCTCGCAAGCCTTCGCTCGCGTGGTTCGCGCTCACACAGCTCCACGCCAGCTATTATCTGGTCGATGATCTGGCCATTGAGTGCGGCGGGCAATTCGGCTATGTGGAGTCGCAGCGGACATCAGGGGGCGCGTACGGCGGGGCGGAGCTTGGGATGCGCTGGCATGTGGCCAAGAGGAACCCATGGTCCCTGTACGTCGAGGCGCTGGCCGGGGCGGTGTACCAACGGCATCCCATTACCCCGGCCAGTCTGCGGTTTAATTTTGATCTCCAGGGCGGAGGCGGCGTGACCTATCGTGTCAGCCGCAACGCGATGTTAGCGGGCGGGATTCGCGCGCATCATCTTTCCAACGCCCGCGTGCGCGGCAGAAATCACAACATGGGCTACGACGCCGCGATGCTGTACCTTGAGCTGATGAAGTCCTTCTGAAATACTAAGAAATAGAACCGTCCCCTATTTTCCTTGGCGGTTTCCCGGTGTTACTGCTCAGCATCCTCCCCAGGATCCGGCTGTTCGAGTTCTTCGGTGCTCATACCCTCAATCGACTGGAGCAGGCCGGATACCGCCGACTCATCAACCGCCATGCCGCCTGATTCGCTGTTGGTGATGGCTTGGAGAACCCCGGAGATGGCGGCCGCATCGCTTCCCGAGGGAGCAGCTGGCGGCTCCTGCGGGCTTTCTGGAGGGCTCTCGAAGCCTCCGCCCGCTCACTCAGATCGCCGACCCAGCGCGCCAGCTCGAGGAATTCAAGAAGCTCCTGGCGCAGATCCCTTTGCTCACCCACTAGCGCCCGGAAGTCGGGATTATGTTGCAGTACACCACCTTACTATCTGCAATCAGAATAGCGTTTGGTAACATCGCCAGCACTCCCCTCAAAGCCGCTCAGGTAGTGGGTCGCTCAGGATTTTCCCTGAGGAACTTCTCTACAAGTGGCTGCATCACTTGCTCTTTGGACAGCGGAAAATAGTCGAACAGGATGCACAGCTCGCTCACCGCTGCATGAACCAGATCAACCAGCTTGGGTTCGATGTCTTTCAGGCGCTCTTTAATCCAGGATTCGGTTTCGTTCTCCACACAGATCCGGTCAAATCCTATCCTTCGCATTGGATCCGCGAAAGACAACATCCGGCCTCGAAGGCCAGTATATTGAATTCTGATCACTACTCTGTCTTCGGGCTCCGCATGGAGCGCTCGATACAGCCGGCTGATGCGCAGGAGCGTTTCTGCTGTTCGGACGATCCTGGTATCTACGAAGATCTTCCCTTCGGATCGCTCGTCCTCAAACAACGTCTTAAGGAGATAAAACACCCGGTCTGTCCGAAGCGCCCAGTAGTCAAAGGAAGACCGATCCATGAGTCCATCAGTTAGGATGGTGGCTCGGATGCCGTCATCATGAGGCTTTGGGGCATACTCCGGTCGGGTCATCACAAGGCCGATCGGCCAGCCAAAAGAATGCACCTGGGTTTGTTCCATCGCTCGCCGCAGCTCATCCTGCCGAAATTGCAACGTCTCCTCCGGTACCTGTCCGGCAGCTGTTTTCCACGCATCTTGCTGTGCATTGACAACAGAATCTGGAAGATAGGCCACCACCTCCATCAGGCACTTATCGCGTTGCTGAGTCTTCGCGACCTCACGCGCGGCTCGGCGTTCCCGTTCAACCCAGCCTTTGAGCTCAGCGTAGTTTTCCGACACTTTGGTCTCTTCCGTATGGGCTTGGCGTGGCGACCTGAGGATGAGATCAAAGTCACACCCTGTCTTGGCCGCGAATCGCCGGAGATAATCAATCGTAATCTTCTCCCGCCCCTGCTCGATACCGGAGACAAACTGCTGGCTGCAGTCCAGCATCTCTGCGACCTGACCTTGCGAGAGGTTCATCGCCTCGCGGCATTCCCGCAACTTGCCGGCCAGATCGTCAATAAACGGATCGCGTTCACGAGGCTGCCGCTGCCGAAGCCGGATACCGGAGCGTTGAAACTCGCGGCTATACCGTTCGTAGGTCGCCCGCCAGAACGCCCCTTTCTCCTTGGTCCACTCGTCCTTATTGATCTCTTGCTGAATAGCGTAAAACCGACGGCAGAATGCGAGCGGCTTGATCAGGGAAAACACCTGCTCGGGATCATCAACCCGCGACAGCAGACGAGCAGCAATCCGAGGAAATTTGGGATTCTGCTCATCGGTCAGGATCTCCCGAATCTTCTCGAAGGGCATCCTCAAGTCCCAGTACCAATTTTCACGTTTCATATCGCACGTATCGACGGTTCAGACGCTCATACACCTGTTGTTCCATGTGACGCATAATCTGCTTGGTATCACAGCCTGGTGCGACATCAAGTAAGGCAAACGTCGTCCCTTGGCCGGTCATGGTCTGCAACCATCGGGCCAGCCGCTGATAGTCCTGCTTGGTAAAGTGCGCTGGAAACCACTCATGCAGCGGCGCATAATGGGTCGACAGATACCACAGGTCAAAGAGATCTTTGGCATCTTGCCGGCCACCAGCCACCATCTGTCCGGTTGAAGACGGGTTGGTAGTCCAGCCGATGACAGCCCGTACTTTTCGTAGGTAAAGGTCATCCATTGAAGCAATACCATCCGGCTCAACCGGCTGCAGCAACGGATCAAAGTCTTCGATGACATCCACCTTTAAAAATGCTCTCTTGGTAATGCTGAATTCATAAGCCGCTACCTTTGCCAGGCGAAGCTTAATCCGCTCGTCCAGGAGCCGGAACGGAAACGTGGTGGCTCGCTCGATCTGCTTGGACAGTTTCCGGTGCAGGGCTTGGCTCCAGCGCTGGGTAAAGAAATCAAGGTCTTCCGAGTACCGATGGCCGCACCGGATGGCAAGGGCCGTTCCTGCGGCCAGATAGACAGGGAGATCGGCCTTGGCTACAGCCTGTAGCATCTTCTTCTGAGCTTTGACGACAGTTTGACTTATTGACATGCTATAGCTAGTATACTTGTATATTTATCATTTAGTCAACAAATTTATACGTGTTTTGGCTTGTAATACAGCTCTACTGGGGGATAACAATGAAGGGCAAAGAGAAGCCGCTGAGTGAGACGAACCCGTACTTTCGGGATCCGAAACTGCGGAGGAAAATGATTCTGCTGGCCGCTGCGTAGTCCTGAGCGAGCGAAGCGAGTCGAACCACTCCCCGGAGTGTCGGCTCACGGTGCGCGCATATCATCCTGCGGCCGATCTTCACAACTGTCTGCCCCATAAACGACTCGAGCGGACAACTTCCGTGACGGAGGCGTCCGCTCTGAGCCGTTACGATGGCTCCCCGTGTTGGCCACTCACTGCACCATTTCTGACCCGGCATGGTGGCAAGTCTTTCGCGTGTATCAAACGATCGAGAAGCGCCCTACTCGGCGCGGCGGCACCGGTCGGCGCATCGTATTCCAATGGACCCCGCCGCCAATCGTGCCCGAGCGAGTCTACACGTCGCCGCTCTTGGAAGCTCGCCGTTATGCCAGCATCCTTCAGCGCGACCCCTTCGTGAAAACGCAAGCCGACCTCGCTCGTGAAATGGGCGTTTCCCGGGTTCGCATCACCCAGGTCATGAGCCTGCTGCGGCTGGCCCCAGAAATCCAGGAACAGCTTCTGCGCCTGACCGACCAGCCGACGATCCACTTCTTCAGCGAAAACCGCCTGCGCCCGCTGACTCAAATCGACGACCCGGCGCGCCAGCTCGAGGAGTTCCAGAAGCTGCTCGCGCAGCTCCCCTCACTCACCCAGTAGCGCCATGGGAGGTAGGATATGTTGCAGGATTAATTTCTTTGTTTGAGCTGGTCGTAGGTTTTGACCTGTTCCTCAAACTGCTTGATCATTTGCTCGGCCATTGTCTTGAAGTTTCGGGATCGCTCCGGGCCGTGCTTTTGCCGGACGCGTTCGATTTGCGCCTTGAAGCCCTTGATGTGCTCCAGGGTCTTCTGCCGATCGGCCTCGTCCTTGATCTGGTACATCGCCCCTCACTCCCAGAGATCGGTTAATCGGATTTGGTCGAAGTTCAGCCGGCGGTCGATCACTTCGCTGGAGACGCCAAAGCGTGTCGCCACCATGTCAGTCATCAGGGCTTTGGCAAAATCGGTCTCCTTCGACAGCCCTTGCGCTTTCACCTGTTTCGCCACCAGCTTGAACTCCTGTTGTAGCACGTCGCCTGGCACTAACACCAAGCCGCCGAAGCTGTACGCCTGCCATTCCAGGCGGGTGTAGTTTAACTCCGGCACGCCCATGAGGAAACGCTTCCAGGTGTCGATCCCTCGAAAACGATGGGCCTTGAAGAGGTCGGCGTGGAGCACGACATGGCCCACTTCATGCGCCAGCGTAAACCGGTAGCGGCTGGGCCGATGCTCGTAGACGAACTGGTCAACTGAAATCTCTGAGAGATCGCTGGAGGTGAAGCCGTCCACGTCGTAGGCCTCGAGCAAGCCAGGCAGCGGGATGATGTCGAGCCTCATCTGACACTCAATGATCTGCTCGATTGGGATCGGAATCTTCCTGGAAGAGTGGTAGCGCTTGAGAAACGCCTCTGCTGCGGCTCGAAGCTGGTTGTAGGTCAAGTGTGGGACGTTGAGCGACATGCACGATATCACTCACCCTTGACCTTCTTTACCAGCTCATCGAGTTGCTTGCCTGTGAGGCGCTTCCCTCGTAGGGTCCTGAAGACGAGCGGCAGCTTCGCCACGAGCCGATCATCCTCCAACAGTTCGTCCGGCAGGCGTCCCTTGGCCGCAGCCGCCAAATCAAAGAAGGTATACCAG
>JACQWM010000030.1 GCA_016209275.1 Candidatus Omnitrophota bacterium | reverse complement strand
TCTGGCGCTACAATCATCGCCGACTCTCCATCGATCAACAAGTTCAACAGCTCATGTACTTGCTTGAGCAACATACTCATCATCCAGGTGGCTAAAGTACGACTTTACCCATAACCAATGACCAAGCACCAAATACCCAAACGGTTTGGTCATTGGTCATTCGGTGATTGATAATTGTTTGGTGATTGGAATTTGGTAATTGGTAATTGCAGTTAGCGGACGTGTTGCAACTTCCACTGCTTCAGCGCCTCAACGAGAGCGCATGGCACTTTGATCGTGCCGATCGGCAATCCTTCTTTCGCATCGCCGTGAGAATCGCTGCCGCCGGTTTTCAGCAAGCCGAGCCGGTCCGCCAACTGCTCGTAATGGCGCACCATCTCCGGCGTATGGCCCGAATGATACGCCTCCAGCCCAGCCAAGCCGTCGCCCACAAACGCCTCAATGAGCGCATCGCGCTTGAGATACACCGGGTGTGCTAGCACAGGAACCCCGCCGGCCGCCCGCAACAGTTGAATGACGGCGGCGGGAGACACCGGCGAGCCCGGCACAAATCCGGGGTTGTCAGGGCCGATATACTTGGCAAACGCCTCGGCCATCGTCGAGATGTAGCCGCGGCTCAGCAGCACGCGGGCCACGTGCGGCCGCCCCACCGTGCCTTGGCCCGCGACGCGGAAGATCTCCTCCGCGTCAATCATCACACCGACGCGCCGAAGGCGCGCGACCATCTCATGAATCCGCTGCACGCGCCGCGCATGCTGCTCGGCCAGGTGCCGTACCAGCGGCGGATGCTGCGGATCAAAGAGATACCCGAGGACATGGACCTCTAAGCCCTCCGTGCTGGAAGACATCTCAATGCCTTGGATCAATTCAATCCCGAGCCGCTGGGCGATGGGAGCGGCGATGGGCATCGCCTCCACATTGTCATGGTCGGTGATCGCCATGGCGGAGAGCCCGGCCTGGCTCGCCAACTCCACGACCCGCTGCGGCGTGTCCGTGCCGTCGGAGAAGTTCGTATGCAGATGCAAGTCGACAAGCCCCTGCGCAATGGCCGTCGAACCGGAGGATTTAGGAGACGGCAGGGCGGGCATGGGTTTTATGGATGGTGTCGAGGATGCCGTTGATGAATTTGCTGGATTCCGCATCGCCGTAGCGCTTCGCCAGCTCAATCGCCTCATTGAGGCAGACTTTGGGGGGCACTTCCGCCACATGCAGCAGCTCATAGGCGCCGAGGCGCAGAATGTTGCGGTCAATCACCGCCATGCGTTTCATGTCCCAATTATTCGCAAAACCGGCGATCATCGGATCGATGCTCGGCAACGCCTCCGCGGTGCCGGAAAACAGCTGGTTCGCGTACGCCTTGATCTCCTCGGGGGCTCGCTGCTCCTGCCAAAACTCGTCGAGAATCTGCCGGGCGTCGGCGCCGCGGCGCAGATCCAGCTGATACAACATTTGGAGCGCAAATTCCCTGGCCTGGCTTCGGCCTCGCATAGTTCTCAACTGCGACACACGACACAAGACACATGACACATGACCAAAAACGGTCTTTGTCGTGCGCCATGTGTCATGCGTCGTGTGTCATGCATCGTGTGTCTTGTGTCATGGGTCATGTGTCGCAGTTCACACATTGCATTTCTTGAATACGTTGAGGACGGCGAGAGCCGCCATGGCCGCCTCAGCGCCGCGATTACCGACCCTGCCCCCCGCGCGCGCCTTGGCTTGCTCGAGGGTGTCGGCCACGATCACGCCGAATGTCACCGGCAGGCCGGTCGCGACACTCACCGCTCCGAGCCCTTGAGCCACCGCATGGGCGATCACTTCGTGCTGCACCGTCTCGCCGCGGATCAAGACTCCGACGGCCACGATGGCATCGGGTGCTCGATGGCTGTGGGCCACGTGCGAGGCCACCACGGGCAGCTCAAAAGCCCCCGGGACCCAGATGATGTCGAGATGCTGCGGAAGGATGCCGGCGCGCCGCAAGGTCCGCCGCGCGCCGCGCACGAGCGCTTGCGTGAGTGCGGCATGAAACCGGGCGGCCACGATCACCACCCGGGTCTCGGCCCACGGCTGGCGAGGCATCGCTCACCCCGAGTTGCCGGAGAGCCAGTGGCCAAGCTTCTCGCGCTTGGTGTCCAGGTAGCGCGCGTTCTCCGGTCGCGGGGCGATTTCAATGGGCACGCGCTCAATGACCCGCAGCCCGTAGCCTTCCAGCCCGACGATCTTGCGAGGATTATTGGTGAGCAATCGCAGATCTTTCAGCCCGAGATCGACGAGGATTTGCGCGCCGATGCCGTAATCGCGCAGATCCGGTCCGAAGCCAAGTGCTGCATTCGCCTCGACGGTATCCAGGCCCTGATCCTGCAGCGCGTAGGCCTTGAGTTTATTCGCCAAGCCGATCCCGCGGCCTTCCTGGTTGATATAGAGGACCACACCGCGCCCGGCCTCGGCGATCTGCTCCATGGCGCGCGAAAGCTGTGGGCCGCAGTCGCACCGCAGGCTGCTGAACACATCGCCGGTCAGGCATTGGGAGTGCACGCGCACCAAGGCGGGCTGTCCATCGGCCACATCGCCTTTGACGAGGGCAAGGTGCTGGCGATCATCGATCGTGGTCTCATACAGCACGAGCTGAAACTCTCCGGCCTCGGTCGGCAGCTTTGTTTCGGCGACGCGGTGGACCAGCTTCTCAAATCGCCGGCGGTATTCAATCAGGCTTGCAATCGTGCAGATCTTCAGCCCGTGCTGCTGCGCAAAGGCCAGCAGATCTTCCCGGCGCGCCATCGTGCCGTCATCCTTCATGATCTCGCAGATGACGCCTCCCGGCGGCAGCCCGGCAAGCCGTGCCAGATCCACGGCCGCCTCGGTGTGTCCTGCGCGCCGCAGCACCCCGCCCTCTTTGGCTCGGAGGGGAAAGACGTGGCCGGGCCGAGCCAGATCGCTCGGCGCGCTCGCCGGATCGGTCAACACGGCAATCGTCCGCGCCCGGTCATGGGCCGAAATGCCGGTGGTCACGCCGCGCCGCGCATCGACGGAGACGGTCCAGGCGGTTTTCATCGGATCTTCCGACGGGCTGACCATTGGATGCAGGCTGAGCCGATCCAAGACGCGGCCGTCCATCGGCGCGCAGATGATGCCGCGCCCATGCGTGGCCATAAAACTGATGTGCTCCGGTGTCGCAAACGAAGCCGCCAGCACGAGGTCGCCTTCGTTTTCGCGGTCGCCGTCATCGACCACGATCACGAGGCGCCCCTGTCGAACTTCGTCGAGAATCTCTGAAATAGGGTGAAATGGAGCGTCGGCCATGAAAGTAAATTAGTATATCCCCTTGCGCCACAAGGGTCAACTTCGCTTAGGACGCGGCGGCAACGGCGGCTGGGGCGGGACGGTCGGACTGGGAGAGCTTGGCGGAGAGGATTTTGGAGATGCCGGCTTCCTCCATGGTGACGCCGTAGAGGCAATCGGCCTTGGTGATGGTTTTCTTGTTGTGCGTGATGAGGATGAATTGTGAGAGGGTCAGGAACTCTTCCAGCACGCGGGTAAACCGATCCACGTTGGCCTCATCCAGGGGCGCGTCGATTTCATCCAGGATGCATAACGGCGATGGCCGGACCTTAAAGAGCGCAAACAAGAGGGCGACCGCCGTGAGGGCCCGCTCACCGCCCGAGAGCAGGCTGATACTCTGCAGCCGCTTGCCGGGCGGGCGGGCAATGATGTCGATGCCGGACTCCAGCACATCCTCTTCGTCCATCAGGATCAGATTCGCTTCTCCGCCCTGGAACAGCCGCGCGTAGTAGCCTTGGAACTCCTGCCTGATCCGCTCGAAGGTTTCGCGGAACTGGCTGCGCGCGGTGCGGTTGATCTGCGTGATGGAGGCTTTCAAGTCATCGCGCGCGTGAGCCAAATCCTGCTGCTGCGTTTGCAGAAAGTCCAGGCGGCGCTTGAGCTCATCATATTCCTCGGCTGACCCTAAGCTGACGGGCCCAAGACTCTCCAATTTGGCGCGCAGCTTCTGGACCTGCTCGGCCATGGCGGCGCGCTGTTCGTCAGTGAGCGGCGCCGCCTCGGAGAGCTGCTCCGCCTGCAGGGTCGCATCGTCAATACGGTAGAGCTCCTTGAGCCGTTCGATAAGGCGCGTGCGCCGAAACGCGCGCTCGGAGAGTTGCTGGCTCTGCTCTTGGATCTGCTGGGCGAGGCTGGAGAGCTGCTGCTCAACCGCCAACAGACGCGGCAGGATGTCGTTGCGCTTCGCTTCTTCCCCGGCTAACGACTGGCCAAGCGTTTCCGCATCGCGCTCACGCTCATGCCGTTCCTCGCCAAGACGCCGGCTGCTCTCGCGATGTTCCTGCACTTGGGCCGCAAGGTCCTGCGAACGCTGCTGGGCCTCTTGCCGTTGAGCGGATTTCTCCGACTGCTGCTGGAGTGCTTGCTGGCGATCCGCGGCCAGCTCGCGCTGGCGGGCGGTCAGCGTGCTCACCCGCTCGATCAGCGACTGCCATGACGCGTCGACTTGCGCGCGCGCCATCACGGCGTGTTGATGCCGCTGCTCGGCGTCTTCGCGCGAGGCCTGAGCCTGCGCTAAAGATTGCTCGATGGCGCGCTGCTGCTCGGCGGCCAATCGTGATGCGGCCTCAGCCATCTGCAGGGCCGCCGCCAGTTCATCGCGCAAGCGTTGCAGCTCCTGCTGCTCAAGGTGCCGCGCCGCCTGCTCGGCCTCAAGACGCTGCTGCTCGAGCGCGAGCTGCGCGGCCTGCGCGTCAAGTGCGTGCAGGGCCGGTGCCACATGCGAGAGCTCCCCTTTGGCGGCTTCGCATTCGCTGAGCCGCTGCTGCCATGCCGTCTCCGCCGCTTTAGCTTGCGTGTCGACCTCCTGAAACTCCTGCTCCAGGGCGGCGCGCTGCGCTTGTGTTTGCTCCCATCGCTGCTTGCGGCCTAAGCGGCTCTGGGCAGCCGCAGGCGTTCCGCGAAACCGCCATGAGCGCCGATCCCACCGATCGCCCTTGCGGCTGATAAACCGGCCCTGCGGCGCTGCCGGCAGCCCCATCAGGCGGGCTAGATCATCCACCATCCAGGAATCATTGAGCACCCAGTCCATCAAGGGCTGATACTGCGGCTCGGTGCGCAGGTACTGTTTCACCGCCCCCGAGGCGGCCGCCTGGGCGGAGCGCGGCTCCATCGCTGAGACCGATGATGGGCAATCGGACAAGACGAGAAATCGGCAACCTTCAAGCTGTTGCGCGGTGATAATCTCGCGGCACCGTGATAAGACCTCACGATCTTTCACCACCAAGGCATCGGCTAATGGCCCGAGGGCGGATTCGACGACGGCTTCATAGCCCGCCACGGGCTGCACCACATCCACCAGCGGCCCGATGACGCCGTCAATCGACTGCTGCAGCAACACTTTGATCGTCTCGGAAAACCCTTCATGGCGCCGCCAGACTTCTTCGAAGAGTCCGGCTTGAGCGCGCGCGCGCGCGAGATGATCCCGCAGCTGATGCAGCTCTCCGGAGAGCTCGTGCCGCCGCACCCCAGCCACCTCTAATGCTTGTTGCGCCGTTCCCGCTCGGCCCTGGACCTCCTCATAGGCGGCGCGCAGCGTGTCGCGCTCCTGTGTGAGCTGGTGGTGCCGCGCAAGGAGGTCCTCGCGCTTCGCGTGGTCGTGCTGATCGTGCGTCTCAAGGCGCGCGATGTGCGCGCTGATCCCCTGAAGCCTTGAGGTCAACTCGGTCACCTGATTGCGTTGCGCGGTCGCATTGCTCGCCACTTCAAAGAGCCGGGCTTTGGCCGCCGTGACCGCCTGAAGGGCTTGGGCGATCGCCGCCTCAAGGCCGGCGCGTTCCTGATCGTGCTGCGCCAACTGGCCGCGGATGGTCTCCTGTTGCGCGCGCAACTCCGCGAGGGCGCCGTCCACCCGCGCGGCCTCCTGCTCCAGATGGCCGAGGCGCTCCTGCAGACGCTGCTCCTCGAGCGCCATCTGCCGGTGTGATGCGGCCACCTCGTCAATCCAGCGCGTCTTCAGCGCCGACTGGCTCTCATGCTGCTCCATCTGGCTCACACACTCCGCCACCTTGGCGCGGGCCGCCTGGGCCTGCTGCTGCATCGCCGAGACCGAGGCATTGAGCGTTTCGAGCGAGGCCATGTGGGTTTGCTTTTCCTGCTCAAGCTGCTGCCGCTGCTCCTGCAGGGTTTTGAGTTGCGCTTCGGCCTGGGCCGCGCGCGTAGCCCCCGAGGATATTTCGTCAACGGCCAACCGCAGCTCCGATTGCTTGAGCTGCTCCCATTGCGCTTGATACTGCCGGGCCTTATTGGCCGCCCGCTCAAGCGCCGCGACCTGGCGCCGCACCTCCCCGATGATATCCGCGATGCGAATCAGGTGCTCCTCGACTTCATCCAGCCGGCGCATCGTCTCGTGTTTTTTGGCCAGGTATTTGGCGACCCCGCTGGCTTCTTCGAAGACCTTGCGCCGCTCCTCCGGTTTCGAGGAGAGAATCATGTCGATGTGGCCCTGCTCGATGATGGCGTAGTTGCCGCCGCCAAGGCCGGTGCCGAGGAAGAGCTCTTGGATGTCTTTCAAGCGGCAGGGGCTTTGGTTGATGAAGCATTCGCTTTCGCCGGAGCGGTAGACGCGCCGGGTGATGGCCACTTCGGTGAAGGCAATCGGCATGAGCCCTTGGGAGTTATCGATGGTCAGGGTGACGTCGGCCATCGAGAGGGGCGCCACCGCGTCGGTGCCGTTAAAGATCACATCTTCAAGGCGGGGCGCCCGGACGTCGCGCGGATTATGCTCGCCTAGCACCCACCGGATGCTATCGACAATATTACTCTTCCCGCTCCCATTCGGACCGACGATGGCGGTGACGCCGGGCTCAAAGTGGATCGTCGTTTTCTTGCAGAATGACTTGAAGCCGAAAATGTCGAGTTTTTTAACGCGCATGAGACTCAGCCGACGATATCTTCGCCGCCGTCGACGCCGATCGTGTTGCCCGTCACCCACTCCGCCCCCGAATTGGAGAGGATCGCAATCGCCTTCGCCACATCCTCAGGTCTCGTGAGCCGATGGTAGGGATTGCGCAGCTTTGAGAACTCCATCATCTGCTCATTGCCGGGGATCTTCCGCAGCGCTGGCGTGTCCGTCACGCCCGCCCGGATGCAGTTCGCCGTCGCCCCATACGGGGCGAGTTCGAGTGCGAGCTGCCGGACATGCGACTCCAGGGCCGCCTTCGCCGCGGAGACCGCGCCATAGGTCGGCCAGACGCGCGTGCCGCCGGAGCTGGTCATCGCAAAGACGCGGGAGCCGCGACCTAGCATCTTGCGGTCGATGAGATCCTGCACCCAGTACACGAGGCTGTTCGCCATGACGTCGAGCGTCATCTCCATCTGATCTTTGGTGAGGCGCTCTTTCGGATCCGGCCCGACATAGGGCTTGAGCGTGCCGAAGGCAAGCGAATGCAGCAGCACCGTCACGGGTGATCCGCCGAGTTTCGGCTGCACCGCATTCAGCACATCCTGCCGCTTGAGCGGATCTGCGGCGTTGACATTAAAAAAGAGCGCTTCCGTCCCGAGCTGTTGGATTGAGGCTTTGAGTTGCTCGACGTTGGCCAGCGTCGCGCGCCGATCCAAGTGGACGCCGATGATGTTCACCCCGTGCCGGGCCAATTCCAGCGCCGTCGCTGCGCCAAACCCGCTGGAAGCGCCCAGGATGATCGCCCATGTGCCTGATAAGGTCTGCGCGCTCATGATCTCCTCCTGCAGTTCAAGGATTATAGTCGATCGCCACGCGAAATCGTATTTTTTCTGCTTCGGCCTCTTGCGGAAACGGCGGAAAGGGTGCTGCCGATTGCAGGGCCATGCGGGCGGCGCGCACAAACGCCTCGCCCTGCTGGCTGGTAATGTCCGGATCGCCCACGACGCGGCCGTCCCGGCTTAAAATAAACGACACGGCCACAGCACCCTGCGGCAGCGAGGCCGCGCGCAATTGAGACGCTAATTGCGTTTCGAACCGCTGGCGGATGATGGCGCGGTAGGCGGCCGGCACCGGCGCTTCCAGGATCAGCGTCGGGATCTCCCCCGACGGCGAGGCGGATCCGGCGGTGGGGGGGATATAGGGCGAACCGTCCGGCATCATAATCTCGGGTGTTAAAAAAACGACGAGCTCTGTCTTGGTCTTCGTGTCCGTCGAGCCTTGGAAGAGCTTGCCGAGAATCGGCAGCTCGCCGATGAAGGGCACCCGGTTCTCGGTGCGGTCCACTTTATTTTGCATCAAGCCGCCGATGATGATGGTGACCCCGCTTTTGACCAGGACATTGGTTTCCGCCTCCGTGGAACTGACAATCGGCACGCTGACACCGGTCACTGGGGTGCTCGGTGTTGCAGTGCTGACTTCCGGGCGGATTTTCATTTGGACCAAGCCATCGCGCTTGATGTTCGGCGTCACATACAGCTTGGTGCCGACATCGACGAACTGGATTTCCGGGGACGACACCGTCGATCCGGTCGCCGGAACGGTGGTCGTCGTCGACACAATGGCTTCTTTGGTCCCCACAAGAATCTTGGCTTCCTGCTTATTGGAGACCATGATCCGCGGGCTGGAGAGCGTTTCCGTGCGCGTCAGCTTATTGAGGGCTTCAATGACCGATTGCGTTTGATTTTTCGGGCCGGTGATGATGCGCAAGGCCGCTCCAGTCGCCGCCGTGCCGGTCCCTGGAGTTGCGGTGGTGCCCGCCACCGCCGTGCCGACAATATCACTGAGCACGCGGAAGTTATTGCGATAGGCGAACTCGTTGCTAAACACCTGGGTCCAATCGATCCCAAGGCTCATGGCATTGGTGAGGTCGACTTTCACGATTTTCGCCTCAATCAGCACTTGGGCATCCGGCACGTCAAAGGCCTCGATGACGCGGTCGGTTTTCTCGAGGACTTCCCGTAAGTCGGTGATCACCACGGTGTTCGATCGGGCATCGAAGGTGAAGGTGCCGATGGGCGAGAGCAGCTCTTGCACCTTCTCCTTGAGCTTATCCGCCTCCGTATAGCTCAGGACATAGACGCGCGACTGGGTGGGGCGGTCGATCTGCGTGAGGATGTCCTGCATGTGCTCAAGCCGATCCGGGGTATCGCTGAGGATCAGCGTGTTGGTGGCTTCATCCGCCACCACGCGGCCGATGGCCGACTTGATTTGGTTGAGCACGGCGGAGACTTGCACCACCTTGGCGTATTTGAGCGGCGTCATGGCGGTGCGGGTGCGCTCATCAAACTTTTGGCCGTAGAGCAGCTCGTAATCCCGCGCCATCATCACGGTGATAATCGCGCCTCGCCGTTCATAGGCCAGGTCATTGGCGCTGACGATCAGCTCAAACGCATCCCAGACATCCACGTCATTGACAAAAATGGTCACGCGGCCGCTGACATTCCGCCCCGCCACAAAGTTCAGCCCGCTTTTCTGCGACAACAGTTTCAGGACATCCAGAATGTCCACGCCTTTCAGATCCAGCGAGATGCGCTGCCCGGTGGGTGCTGGGGCGTCAATGCTCACCGGGATCTTCGGTTCTTGCGCCTCCGCATGAGCGACAACGCTCATGAGTGTTGCAGCCACCGCCATCGCCAGCATGGTTCCTCTTGGTGTGCTGTGTGCTGTCTGCTGTGTGCTGTCTGCTATGTGCTTACAAGTTGAGTTCAATTTTCTCTCCGTCAAGATCGAGGGTGACGTGATTCTCCGAGACGCTTTCCAGCACCGCGCCATCGACCACGGCTTGCCCTGTCGTGACAAAATACGTTTTCTTCGTCTGCCCGTCCTCGATGATGGCCTGCGGCGGATTGCCGGCCACCAATCCCATGAGGCTCAGTCGCGAGGCCAGTTGCCGCGCGGCACCGCTGGGCAAGCCTTTCGAGGCGGCCCCTGATGCCGGGGCGGCCGACGGCGCTTGGAACAGCGCAGGCGAAGCGCTGGCCGCGATCGAGGGCATATCGTCGGCTGCGGCCGCTTGCGGCGCGCTCGCTGACGGCGACGGGCTCGGCGGCAGCGTAATGGGCGGTGCCGGCCGGATGGCTTGCGCCACCAGCCAGATCACCTCGCTGATCAAGATGGCCCCTAGCGCCCACACCGCAACGCTCGACCAGGACAGAGCGAGCCGCTGCACGATGACCTGCGGCATGAACACCGTTGCCGGGCGGCTTGGGGCGGCGGACTCGCCCTCCGCTGCGGCGGCCCCGCTCCGGGGGCCGGGGCGGACCTGCCGGCGAATCAAATGCAGCAGCTTTTCTTCAGGCGGCGGGCTCGTAGGCCCATCGGGACTCATGCGAAATGATCTCCTCAATCATGGCGCCATCCACCATGGATTTGTCATGCATCACCAGCGCTTCCAGCGCATTGTGGCACAGCAGCGCGATCTGCCGGGGATAGCCGGACGTCCATCGAAAAATGGCGCGGACCGCCTCCGGCGCAAACACGCTCTGCTCGGCCGGCAGGCCGGCGGACTGCAGCCGAAAACGGATCATGGCCGCCGTTTCCTCCTCGCTGAGGGGATTGACGATATATTTGAGGGCGGCCCGGTCGATGAAGTTTCTGATGCGCCGCACGCGCGGCAGCAGCTCCATCTGGGCGAAAATGACCACCTGCAGCAATTTAAACTCGCTCGTTTCATAGTTCAGCAGCATCCGCAGGTGCTCCAGCATGTCCATGGACAATTGCTGCCCCTCATCGACAATCAAGACGGTGGTGCGGCCTTCCATCACTCCGCTTTGAAACAGATAATGCTCAATCGCCTCGCGGCAATCCAGGCTCGACTTGCACCCGGAGCGGATCCCGAAGAGGCGGCACAGCTGCAGCAGGAATTGATACTCGGATTCAAACGACGGGTCAAGCACCATGTGGAAGGCGAAGCTGTCCTCTGACGCAAAATTCGCCAGCAGCGTGCGCGCGAGGGTGGTCTTGCCGGTGCCCACATCGCCTAAAATCAGCGACAGGCCCCGGCGAAGGCGAATGGCAATCTCCAGGCGGGCCAGGGCTTGATAATGGGAGCTGGAGCGGAAGAAGAAGGCGGGATCCGGGCTGGTGGAGAAGGGCTCTGCCCGCAAGCCCAACGAGGTGTAATAACTCATTGAACCGCTGTTGAGGGTTGGGGGCTGGGGGCTGAAAGCATTTTGGAAATTTCGGAAAGACTCTTGTGCTGCTTGCGGAGGGCGCGTATAGAGGAAAGGCGCTCAAGCGTTTCGTCGGTGAAATAGCGGAAGCGGGTTTGCGGGCTTCGTCCGGCTTCAGTCATCAAGCCGAGTTTCAGGTAGTACTTAATCGTGTAAATCGAATGGCCGCTCAGTCGCGCTAAGTCTTTGATCAGATAGATATTATCCATCTACTCTCTAGGTAGAGAGTGTACGGCGTTAGACACTGGTTGTCAATCGATTTATCTGAGGACCAGCTGCTGCAGGACGAGGTTGGCGCGGAGCCGGCTCTCTCTGGCAGGAACAACGGAGATGCGCAATCGGTCGACGGCAATGAGCCGCGGCAACCGGAGCAGCGCATCCGTAAAAGCCAATACGTCGTGCGAACCACCCTCGAGATCCAGCTCGACGGGAAACCGCATCAGCCGCTCTTCCTCTTTGACGGGGAGCGGCTTTAAATTCAACTGGACGTTTGCGGAGCGCGCGAGGGTCTCCAGCGCAGAAAAGAGCGCGCTGCGGTCGGCCTCGGGACTCGCGGCTTCGAGATATCGCCCGAATTGCTCGTACTGCCGCCCGATTTCCGGCGCTTGGGCCAGCAAGGCGCTGAGCTCCCGCGCGAGGTTGAGCTCTGTCTCAGCGCTCGTTCGAAGTGCTGCGACATGGCGCCAGAGCGGATCCACCACGCCAAGCACGAGCATCCAGCAGGCGAAGATGACCAGCCCGACGAGGGCCAACCGCCGTTCTCTTGGGCGAAGCCTCGGAAAGAGTTTCATGAGGACGCGTTCGTATGGATCACAAGCTCAAACCCTGTGCGTTCTCCGGCCGGCGTCGCGCGTACGGTCGCATATTTCAGCTCGACATCGCCGATGCCCTCGACCCCTTTGAGCGCTCGCAGGTAGTCCAGCACGGCTTGATTCGACGCCGCGGTCCCCCGCACGATCAGCTCACGGCGGCCGTACTCATAGCTCACATGCTCCAACACCGTGCCGCCGGCGGTCTGGCGGAACACGTTGGACAAGAGGCCGGCCACCTCGCGCCGATGGCTCATGACCTCGGAGACGACCTGCAGCCTGCGGCGTTTTTCTTGGAGCTGTTTCGCCGTGGGCTTCATGCCGCGCGTCAAGTGCTGCAACTGCGCGACCCGTTGGCCCTGCCGGACATCTTGCAGCGCTAAGAGCCCGGCCCCCGCGAGCAGCACGCAGACGGTGAGCGAACTCACACTCACCAGCCGCCGGACATGATGGCGATGCTGCAGCTGCGAGCGCAGCTGGGGCGGGCTGAGATTGGCCAGCCGCCGCGGATCGCTGCCGGCGACTCCGGCGATGACGACGGCGGAGCCGGAAAAATCCGTCGGCAGCGCGCGCGCCTTCAGCAAGGAATCCGCCGCCGCCATCTCCACAGGGACGCTGAATCGCTGCGCAAGCGCCTCGCGCCACTGATCCGGCACATCCGCTCCGGCGAGCAGGATGCCCCCCACCTCGGTCCACGGCGATTCTTTCCGCACGGCCATCTGGCTGCGCTCCGCCTCCACCAGCAATAAGGCGATCGCCTCATCGGCCATCGGCCAGTCCGCCCTGCCCTGACCGAGGCTGCGGCTGGAAAGCAAGCGCCCTGATTCCACGACGACAAGATCGGTCCGTGTGTCATCAAGATTCATGATGAGCGTGGCACCCGAGGCGGCGGGAAGCCGCCCCACCCGCCGCGACCACTCCAGCACTCCCCAGGAGCTGAGGGTCATGAGGGTCGGGGCCACCCCGGCCTCGCGCAGGATGGCCCACTGCCGATCAATCGCGTCGCGCAGACAGGCCACGATCATCACCTCGCTGAACCCTTGCGCTTGACGCAGCACGGCCACGTCCAGCACGGCCTGATCGCGAGGATACGGCAACTGCGCTTTTGTATACAGCTCCACCATGGGGGCGAGCTCCGCCGCGCTGACGGTCGGGAATTTGACGACGCGGGTCATCGCGTGCTCGCGGGCGATCACCGCAATCACCTGATCGAAGGCGGGCTTCACGTCGTTGAGCAGCGCGCGCAAGACGTCGCTCGGAGAGCGCTCCAGTGCTAGGGGCTGGCTGCGCATCGCCTGCACCTTCAGCCGCAAACCAACCCCGGAGGCCACCGCAACCCGCACTGCGGACCGCGTGATTTCAACGACGAGTCGAGAGCTCATGGCGAGTTACCATTCTTTCCACGACACAATCGTCATCCTGGCATCCGCGGCGCGCTGCACGACCGCCTCCACATGATACGAAACGCGCGGCGCATCCACGCGTCCCACCGATGTCACCGCAAAGACGCTGGAGGCGACCCCGAAGCGGTCTGCGATGGCGGCAAACGCCGGTTCCGTCAAGAACGGCGGCACCTGCGCATCCCCGAGCTCTGTCTGAGGCATGCCGCCGATCTGGACGAGATAATGGCTGCCCTGGCGAAGGATACGCAGCTGGGCGATCTGCGCTGAATCCAGGCCGGCCGCTTGCAAGACATCTTCATCCGCCGTGTTGATGTTGACTTTCACCGGCACCGATGGCGGAAATGGAAACGCCGCGCGCTGCAGCGCCTCGAAGATGTCCGGCGTCATCCGGGGCAGTTCCAACAATTCTTCCATGACGGATATCGGCGCACCTTTGGCCGCATAAAATGGCGGCTGCTCGCCCGGCACCTCGCGGACCGTGCGATACGCGACGATCGCTGCAGCGGCATCCGCCGACCCGACCAGCGGCTGCAGCTGCGCAGCATCAAGCGCATTCAGGTTGAGTTTCCGTTCGGCGTCAACAATCTCAATCGTGATGCGGCCTTCAGATGAGCGGCCCTCGAGAGCCACCGACGATGGTGTCGCCCACGATTCCCCCAGCCAATCCGCGCGCTTGGTCTCCTCCTGGGTGGCGTCTTGCCGCAGCTGCTCCGCAGCCATGTAGATGCCGCTGCGCGCCATCGCCTTGGCCTGATCATGGGCGAGATGATATTTCGTGACCCGGATTTCCACGGAGAGATACCGGCCGATCGCGATGGCCAGCACCGAGAGGATCGTGACCAACCAGAGTGTGATCACCAATAACGACCCTTCGACCTTCGTCATGGGTTCGTCTGTTGAGCTGGTTTGAGGAATCCATGAGGAATCATGATGGTGCGTTCCAACCGTTGCCCGGCGATGGTCGCCGACACGTTGATGAGCCGCGGCAGCTGTGTCAGACGAGCCGGATCATCGAGAGGTTCAGGCCAGTGTCGTTTCCAGTCCAAGCGCGGCTGCTGTCCCTCAGGGAAGGTGTACGCATACTGGAGGGAAAACGTCGCGCAGTCATCAATAGCGAGCAGCAGCTCCGGCGAGGGCGTCGGCTGCTGCGCGCGCGCCTGCGCTAATGCCTGGCCGGTTCGCCAGAGGCCTGATTGCTGCTCGCGGGTCTCACACGCATAGGTCACTCGCACCAAACGCCATGGCCCGCCGCCCCGCGTGATCCGAGTGAGAAACTTCAGGGTCTGCTCCTCAAACACCGGCGACGGCAGTTGGCCTGGGTCGCTGCCATAGGAGCCGGCTTGCTCATCATACACCACTGCATTCGCCAAATCGCGCTCCATGCGGTCGAAGGCCAGGCGTTGACGCTGCAACCGCTCCGCCGTCGCCGTCGCGCGATCCCACACCATGAGCCCTCCCCTGAGATGCGCCGAGAGGCCGACGAACATCACGGCGATCATCGTCGCCGCAAGCAATAACTCAACAAACGTAAATCCATGACAAAGGTGGAAGCAGACCACCCTTCGACCTTCGACCTTCGACCTTCGACCTTGGATGTTCGTCATTGAGCTGTATACCAATTCTCCGGCACCCACCAGGAGGGCCAGATCGCCTTGAGCGTCAATCGCTGAGCGGCTTGCTCCTGAGGGCTCCACACCTTCAAGCGAATTTCACTAACGTCCTCACGGTGAATCGCCGTCACGTCCCACGCGTAGGCGTCTCCGATCGTCCCCGCGCGATCCCCGCGCAACGGCTGCTCTGGAGGCGCTGAGAGCTGCTCGGCCTCGAGCTGGGCCAGCCGGCTTCGGGCGAGGGCGGCGAGGGTTTCGTACGATTCCACGCGATGCATGGCGGTCAGCTGGCTGCCGAGTGCGCGAGTGATAAACACTAATCCGACGGCGATGACAACCGCCGAAAGAATGGCCTCAACGAGCAGTAGACCCTGACGAGAGCGCGATGGAACCGGTGGACGCATCAATCTGAATGGTGTAGGCCAGTCCATCCTGTGTGATGTGAAGATACGCAGGAACCGTCGAGCCGTTTTGGACCGTGCCATCAGGATGAAACTGAAGACACGCGCACTCCGAGCAGCCCGGAGCCTGTTCAGGACAGGCGAGTCCGTCAGCCTCACGGCTGAGGTGAACCTCAATCTCATGGTCAAGCGGCGGGAAACGAAGCATGCGATCGGTGAGAGGTTCGACAGTGGCCTGCTGGTCTGAATCGATCATGAGCGCATACAGGCGGCTGGTCATCTCCTGAGCATCCCAGGCCCAGACGGTGATATTCCCCGCCGCCACCGCATGCTCGCGCGCGTAGCGCAATTGCTGGGCGAGCTGTGTTGCGATCTGTTCGAGGTGTAATCGCCTGGCCGTCCCCTGAAAATTCGGTATCGTCGCCGCGAGTAAGATCACGAGCACCACCGCGACCAAGACAATCTCGATCAGCGTAAAACCGCGCCTCACTCCCAGTTGTTCACGTCGTCCTTGCCCGGCTGGCCGTCGGCCCCCAGGGAATAGAGGTCATAATCCTGGTTATGCTGGGAATCCTTTTTATACACATACGCCTGGCTCCAAGGATCTTTGGGCAACCCCCGCTTCAGATACGGCCCATGCCAGCGTTCTCTGGCCTCGGTGGACAGCTGCGAGGGAGCTTCCCGCGCGATGAGCTCTTCCAGCGAGCTGGGATACTGGCCGGTGTCCAGCTCGTAGAGATCCAGGGCCACACCGATCGCCTGGAGGTCGGATTTGGCGCGCGCCGTGCGGGCCTGTTCGGTGCGCCCGACGAGCCGCGGGACGACCGCCGCCGCCAGCATCGTGATAATGATCACCACAATAATAATCTCCACCAACGTGAATGCGCTTTTCCTTTGTGGAATCATTGCATCACCAACCCGATTTGAAAAACCGGCAACAAGAGGGACAAGACCACGAACATGACAATGCCGCCCACCACCAGCAATAGCACCGGCTCTAAGACGGTCGTCAGGGCTTTGAACGTCCGCTCCACATCCCGCTCATACGTGGAGGCGACTTTCATCAGGGCGGCGTCCACCGTGCCTGACTCCTCGCCCACCGCCACCATGTTGCTGACAAACACCGGAAACTGGCGCGTGCGCGTCACGGCGGCGGCGAGGCTGGAGCCATCCCGCACGGTCCGGCCCATCTCTTCCCCGGCGGCTCGCAAGCTGACGTTGCTGAGGTTCGCGGTCACCACCTGCAGCGCTTGGAGCACCGGCACGCCCTGCCCAAGCATCACGCCGAGGGTCCGTGCGAGCCGGGCCGTCTCGATTTTCCTCACCAACGACCCGATGGCGGGAATCCTCATGACCGTCCGGTCGATGATCGCCCGACCGCCCGGGCTGTGACGCCATTGGCGAAAGCTCCAGATGCTCAAACCCGCGAGCAGCAGCATGAGCCACCCCCAGCGGATCAGCAGATGGCTGATCCAAAGGAGCAGCTGGGTCGGCAGCGGCAAGACTTGTCCTGATTCGACGAAGACCAGGGAGAGTTTTGGAATCACATACACCATCAGGAAGATGGTCGACGCCATCGCAAAACACAAAATAAATAACGGGTAGAATGACGCGCTGATGATGCGGCTGCGCATCTCGGCTTCTTGCTCAGCCAGCTCGGCGAGCCTCACCAGGGTGCGCTCAAGACCGCCGCCGGTCTCCCCGGCTTTCACCATGCTGCGATACAGCGGCGGAAACACCGAGGGGTAGTCCGCGAGCGCTTCGCTGAAGGTCCGGCCGTCGCGGACCCCGTTGGCGACCGATTCAATCACGCGGGCTAAGCCCGGCTGCTCGATTTGCCTGGCCAGAACGGTGAGGGCGGAGAGCAGCGGCAATCCCCCTCCGAGGAGATCGGCGAGCTGGTGGGTGACATAGGCGAGCGTGCGCGCGGACACGCGCCGAAGGGCCTCCGGGACCGGCCCGCTTCGACCAATACCGCGGACTTCTACGACGGAGATCGGAAACATACCGTCGCGGCCAAGATGGCTGATGGCGGATGT
Source organism: Candidatus Omnitrophota bacterium (assembly GCA_016209275.1). Classification (NCBI taxonomy): domain Bacteria; kingdom Pseudomonadati; phylum Candidatus Omnitrophota; species Candidatus Omnitrophota bacterium. Next base: position 33,560 of record JACQWM010000030.1, on the reverse strand, counting down.
TTCAGACTCAGCCTCGAGCGTGCCCTCCACGATGCGCAGGGTGTGGTCTTTCGCCCGATAGGCAAAGCGTGGCATCTCCGTCAGAGTATAACAGAGGTAAGCACCAAATTCCAAATCCCAAGCTCCAAGTGTCAACGCCCTTGCGGAACGTTTTTCAAGAATGACGTCGTCATGAAGGCTTCGAGAGTATGTTAGAATGCTGCGGATCATGCCGCATACACTGAAACCAGCCGCCGGCTCCACGGCGAGAGCGGTCGAGCGCTTGGCCTTCATCCTGCTGGGGCTGATCCTGCTGATTCGCTATCCGATTCATGACATCAAGTCCCCGCCGTTTCTGATGGATTTTAACGTCTATCGCGCGATCGGGCAACGCATGATGACGGGCCAGGGTGTCCATCTTTACGATCCGACAGTCACCGAGATGATGATTTTCAAGTACGCCCCGCCCTGGGCGTTCGTGTTTCTGCCATTCAGCTGGCTTCCGGAGCATGCCGCCGCGGTGCTGTGGATTGCGGTGGAGGTGTGCTGCTTGCTCCTTACCCTAGCACTATTGATGCGGCTGTGCCGCACATGCGGGCTTTCGGTGCATCCGTTGACTGCGGTGGTCACGGTGCTCTTGCTCGTCCGTCCGCTGGCGGAAGAATTGGGCAACGGGCAATCCAATCTGCTCTGGGGCCTGTTGGTCACCGGATTTCTGTATGGGCTGGCCACCAAACGTTCCTGGCCGACGGCGTGTCTGCTGGCGGCTGCCATTCTCTTGAAGCTGCCAGCCGCCATCTTCCTGCCCTATCTGGCGCTGAAACATCACGCGAAGATTGCGGTCCGGACGCTGCTTGTCATGAGCCTCGCGGTTCTCTTGAGCAGTCTCGTGCTGGCCCCCACCGCCTTCTGGGAGCTGCCGGTGGCGTGGGCACGCGCGTTGTTCCGCAACGGCCAGGCGTACGCGTTTATGATCGGCAACCAATCCGTGTTGGCCCTCTTGGGAAGGTACCTGACGGCAGATGGGTATGGATTAAATATCGTGTCGCTGTCCCGACCAGCGCTCCCCTGGGTGCTCCTCGTGTTGGGGAGCATCGCGTTCTTCTGGGTCAGCGGGCCCGCAACCCGCGATCACGTCTCCCCGCAACGGGTGCTGCATGACAGCGCCCTTCTGACGATCATCATGACGATCTTCTCACCCAGCTGCTTCCTCGCCACCTATATGATGCTCGTCGTGCCGATTGGCGTCGCCTTAGCCTCTCTCTGGCATGATCGCCGCAGACAACTTCGCGACCCGCTCATCCTTATGGCTGGAAGTTTGGTGGTCGGAGGAAGCGTGTTGATGAAGTTGAGTACGTGGCGGCTGCTGGGACTGCGCGCCTGGCATGGTGAGGCGTACCTGTACTTGGTCTTTATGGTCCTGCCGTGGATGGGCTTAGCGCTCTTCGCTCTGCTCCTGCGGCAGCGCGCCCTGAGCTGCCGTTAGCGTTCTGCAGTCACCCTATCCGGGTGGCCAGGTGGCCGCACACTCACTTGGCCACTGGGCCACTTGGCCACGGTAGTCGATCAGGTCACGCGGAGGACTTCTTCGGGGGTCGTCACGCGCTGCACGATTTTATCCCAGCCGTCTTGCCGCAAGGGGCGCATGCCGCCGCGAAGGGCCAACCGCGCGATGTCATGCGATGAGGCGCGCTTCAGAATCACTTGCTGGATGTCTTCCGTCACCACCAAAAATTCATGAATGGCCGTCCGCCCCTTATAGCCGGTACCCTTGCAGACGGCGCAGCCGCGGCCATAGCGCAGCGTGTCCGGAACATCGCTGACCCCGAACTCTTCTCGCAGGCCGGGGGGTGGCCGGCGGTCCTCGGCGCAGGCGGAGCAGATCACCCGCACCAACCGCTGCGCGATGAAGCACAGCACGGAGGACGCCACGAGGTACGGCTCCACCCCCATGTCGAGCAGCCGCGTCACCCCGCCGGCCGCGTCGTTGGTGTGCAGCGTGGAAAACACCAGGTGGCCCGTCAAGGCGCTGCGGATGGTGATTTCCGCGGTCTCCGGATCGCGGACTTCCCCCACCATCATGATGTCCGGATCATGGCGCAGCATCGACCGCAAGCCTTGCGCGAACGTAAAGCCGATCTTCGGGTGCACTTGCAATTGGGTGATCCCGGTGAGCTGGTACTCGATCGGATCTTCAATCGTCAGGATTTTCACGTTGGGCGCATTCAGCTTCGAGAGGCAGGCATACAGGGTCGTGCTTTTTCCTGAGCCGGTCGGCCCCGTGACAAAGATGATGCCGTGCGGCCGTTGAATGAGCTGGAGCAGCCGATCGAGCTGCTCATCCGTCAGGCCAAGCTCCTTGAGGCTGAAGAGCATCTGGTTGGAGAGGATCCTCACCTCCACCGTTTCGCCGAAATTCGTCGGCAGCACGGAAATCCGCAGATCCAATTCTTGCTCCTCCAGGCGCACCTTGATGCGCCCATCCTGCGGCAGACGGCGCTCCGCGATATCCAGCTGCGCCATGACTTTGATGCGGGAGACGATGGCCTGATGGAGCTTGCCGACATCGGCCGGGATGGGCATGTCATACATGACGCCATCGACCCGCTGGCGGATGCGCAGGGCCTGATCGAAGGGCTCGATATGGATGTCGGTGGCGCGGTCGTTCACCGCCGAGAGGATGAGCTGATTGACGAAGGAGATGACGGAGGCCTCTTCCGAGGCGGCGGTGAGATCCTCGGTGACGCGCGTGCGCTCGGTGGCCTCGTGGCCGCCGCGATCCAGCAGCCGCTCGACCGCCGAAGCGCCGACGCCGTAATGGCGATGGATCGCTTCCTGGATGTCGCGCGGGCTGGCGAGCAGCGGTGTCACGCTGCAGTTCAACAGCAGCCGCAGCTCATCCAGCGCTTGCACATCAAAGGGATCGGCGATCGCAATCGACAGGACGTTGTTGGAGAGCTTCACGGGGATGAGCTGATACCGCGTCGCCACCTTGGCCGGCACTTTCGCCAGGACCTCGGGGTGGATGGGTGTGGCCGCCAGCGGGATGAAGGCGATGCCCAATTGGTCGGCGAGCACTTGCATGAATTGGGCCTCGGTGACCACCCCCATGCGGATGAGAATGGCGCCGAGGTAATCGCCGGTCTCGGCCTGCTTGGCAAGTGCCGCGGAAAGCTGCTCGCCGGTCAGCAGGCCGCGGGACACCAGCAATTCACCGAGCAGCACTTTGCGGCGCAGCGGGGGGGAGGGAGTACCACCGTCGGACTTCACCAGGACACTCCTCGTTTCAACCGATGGCAGCCGTTACCACGGTTCGACCGGAGGCGGTGCGGGGGTATCGTCCGCGAAAAACGCGCGGGCCCATGAGGTTTCATCCAACTCAAACGGTTTGGTGATGTAGTCGGTCGCGCCCAGCCGAAACGCGGTGTCGGCCACTTCCTGGTCATCGATGGCGGTCACCATCACGACCTTCACGTTCGGGCAGTAGGACTTCGCCATTTTCAAGACGTCCAGGCCGGACACATCGGGCATGCGGATATCCAAGAGCAGATAATCCGGCGGCTCGTGGGTCAGTATTTCGATGGCTCGCTGGCCGGAGGTCGCCGTCACGATGCGAAATCCTCGGGAGCTGAAAAACCGGGAGAGCATCTCGCAAATCTTCGGCTCGTCATCGACGATTAACAGCGTCTTGCGCTGCCGATCCACGATCAGCGTCTCGCCCATTCGACACCTCATCGCTCTATCCTGATAAGCATACCATATTTGCGAGGATGTTCACCAGGGCGCGCGCTGATTTTCGCCGTTACGAGAGGCTGGCACGGCGCTGCGGGGTGCGGGGCGGGACCGTCGCCGGCGCCTCGATCGTGATGGGCCGTGTGATGGCCGCTGACCGGCCGGCCTCATCGGTCACGGTAACCGTCAGGCGATGGGGGCCGGGCGCCATCTCGCTGGCATCCCACACGATCGTGCCGCCATCCGCGCTGATCGTCGTCGTCATGAGGTCCTGCTCATCGATCGCCAGGACCGCCGTGGCTGAAGATCCGATGGCCTGCTGGAGGGTCACGACGATGGGGATCTGTCCGCTGACGGTCGCCCCCTCAGCCGGATCATGAAGCGTCACATCCAACGATGAGGGCAACGGCTCAGCCGCAGCGGCTGCGATGATCAGTGTGACGGCAATCGTCTGGGGGCTGCCACGAGCGCCGGGCGCTTCAACGGTGAGGGCGCCCTCATAGACGCCCGGCGATACGCCAGCGGACTCCGCACGGACTTCAACCGAACCGCTGACGCCGCCCGATGACGGATGTAGGCGCAGCCATGCGGCATCGCTGCGAAGATTCCACGTTCCCTTTCCACGGCCAATGAGGCTGATACTGATTTGGCGCGGGGCCGCCGGAGTCGCCGGGTCAGCGACAAAAACGAGTCGTGTTGGGCTGACACTGAGCACGGGTTGTTTGACCCTCGCGCTCGGGGCACCCGGGACAGCCGCCGGAGCCGCAAGTGCCGGCTCGTGCTCGCTCGCCGAAGCCGCTGCTCCTGCCGCCTGCGGCCGTAAGGCGCTTGCCGCCGTATCGCCCTGCCCCGCAGGACGGCCAGCGGACGCGGAGAACGCCATCGCCACGCTGACGGGCTGGCCCGTTGCGCGGATGGAGCTGACGGTCGATCCGCCGAGGAGGTGGGGCTGTTGCGTCGTCGTCGGCTGCGGGGCGCGTTGCGGCTGGGGTCGATCTGATGGCGGCGCGCTCTGATCGCTTGTCGTGGTGATCACCGGCTCGTCTTCCCCCCGCTGCTGCACGGATCGATCCCGCTGTTCCGCCTGATCGAATTGGCGCAGGTCAAAATCGCCGGAGCCTGAAAGGTCGAGATGATATCTGGCTTCCTCCGGCAGCGAAAAATCTGACTGGTTCCCTGCCGCATCAATGGCAGCCACCTGATAGCGATACACGGCATCCGTGATCACCTCAGGGTCGAGATATTCCGTCGCCTGGGTCGTTGTGAGCGGCGCATGGTTTTTCTTGACGCGGTAGCCGGCGACGGCGCCATCATCCCGCGACGCTTCCCACGAGACCTTCATGCCCGCCTCAAGCGCGATCGCGCGAACGAGCCTCGGGATGGTCGGAGGCGCCGTATCCTTGGACGGGGGTCCTGGCTGCGGCGTTGGAGGAGCCACGGTGAGCGTCATCGGCACCTCGTAGGCGACCTGGGGAATGATCGGGCCGGCAAGCGTGAATGTGACAGAGCCGGCATAGGTCCCGGGAGCGCGGCCGCTGGCTCGGATCACATCCACGGCAACAGCGGTCTGTCGTATGCCATCCATTGGTGAGAGCGACATCCAGTCTCCGAGATGGTCGGAGAGGTGCCATCGAGAAGGCTCGGCACCCACCACCGCCACCTGAAGCGCTTGCGTCGCAGGCTCCGGGAGCCCAAGCTCCATCGTAAACGACAAGGAAGCCGGTGAGATGGACAGCGTGGCCACCGGCTGATGCCGCACCGTCACCGGCACGCCCAGCACCGTCGCCTGCCGATTGTTCGCCGCATCGCGCGCGACGGCCGTGACCACGTGCGATCCTTCGACCGCACCGGCCGTCTGCCACATGATGGAAAAACGATGCTGCTCGCCGCGCATCACCTCTGGACCCACAGGAGCCCCGTCAACATAAAACTGCACCCCGGCAACTCCGACTTGATCGCGCGCCTCAACCGTCAGGGTCGCTGGGCTTCCACCGTAGATGATGGTCTCTCGCTCCGGGGCCACCAGGAAGATGGTTGGCGGAGTCAGATCTGTTGCGGCCTCGACTCGAAAGTTGACCGGAATCGCCAACGGGCTGCCCACCGCTGCTGGAGCCGTGACCGTGATCGTCGCGGAGAACGTCCCGACGGGAAGATTAAACCCCGAGACACTGACCGCCACTTGGGCATCGGCAGCGCCGGAGGCAGGCGACACCGACAGCCAGAGCGCATCATCGGCGATGCTCCAGGCCATCGGCTCATGGGCGGTGTTGCTCACAGTCAGCGGCTGGGAGGCGGCGGCGCCTGCGCCTTGGATAGCGCTAAACTGCAGGCTCGCAGGATGCACCTGGAGGACAGGTGCGGGGCTCCTCACCGTCAGCGTCACAGGAATCGCCGCCGGGCTGTTGGCGGCTGCCGGCGCCGTCACGGTGATGACACCCTGATACGTCCCCGGCTGCAGATTCAGATGATTGATATTGACGACCAGCGTCGCGTGATTGAGCCCTGAACCCGGCAGCGCCATCAGCCAATCCGCGTCATCGCCGACCTGAAACGGCATGGCGCCGCCGCCGCTATTGCTGACCGTGATCTGTTGCGCTGGCGGCTCCGGCGAAGCGATCACCGCTGAAAACGCAAGCGAGACGGGCGCGACTCTCAGGAGCGGCGCTGCCGCGGCGATCGTGAGCGTCACCGGGATCTTCAAGGGACTGCCCAACGCGCCGGCCGCCGTCACCGTGATCGTCGCCGTATAGGCGCCTGGCATCAGATTTCGCTGATCGATGCGGGCCACATACGTCCGCGCATCACCACCACCGCCGCCGGGCAGCGCAAGACGCTCGACCGTCAACCACGCGGCATCATCCGTGGCCGTCACCGTGCTAAAACTCCCGCCTCCGGTGTTGGTCACCAGCAGGCTTTGCGTGTCCACAGCCCCAGCTCCCTGCATGGTGCTGAAGGCGAGTTGCGTCGGCTCGACATGCAGCACCGGAGTGTTGAGTGTCACGGGAAGGACGAAGAGATCCACCCCATGGGTGCCGCCCGGGGGTGCCCCGTCGCGCAGATCGCTGATATTGCTTTGCCACACGATGCGCTGCCCATCCGGCGACCAGCGGGCTGACAGCGGCAGGCCGTCCGCCTCGGCGGCGTGGTAATGCGACGCCGCAAACGCCGAGGGCACGAGGCCATCGCCGCCTCGAGCCGCCGCGATCATATCCTGCAGGCTGGGCACATAGAGGCGCGGGCCGGTGTAGGCGCGAGCGGCCGGTGAACCCTCATGCACCACATGCGCGTTCACGTCGAGCGAGGCTTCCGCAGGATTGATGTCGATCGGGACCCCCGGCTCATTCGCTCCGGGAGTCACCTCAGCCCCTGTAGCGATCTCGGTCAGGCGGGTTGGCGAAAAAAACCAGCGGCCGTTGGGATGCCATGACCCGTAGGATGTCACGCACGGGCTCAAGACCTCAAGCGTATCGATGCGCTGGATGTGCTGATCCTCCCACGCTCCGGTGCGCACGGCGCAGATGAGCGCGGGATCCGTCGGGCTCCATGAGGCTTGATCATCGGCGGAGACGGAGACGCCGATCGTCCATTGCGGATGCAGCTCGCCTGCGGGTGTGACGACCACCACGTGCCAATCCCCGCCGCGCTTGATCGTCGCCAGCAGGCGCCGGCCATCCGCGTTGACGCCGATGACTGAGACGGCTTGCGCATCGGCCACGGCGAGGATCAGCCGGCTGGCGAACGTCGCCGTATTGACGGCGCGAATCTGGCCGGTGTTAGCGAAATAGTAGACCTCGCCGGAGCCATCGTTCGCAAACACCGGGGCGGCATACGGCGGGGCGGGAGCCAAAAAGGTCTCCGCGCCGGAGGCCAGCTCCATCAGATACACCCCATCCGGCCTGAGCGTCGGTTGGCCGAACGCCGCATAGACGATGGCCGTGGAGTCCGGGGAAAACACGCCGCGCCCAGCCCCAATCCCTGAGAGCCGATGGGCAATCCCCTTCGCCGCTCCGTCGCTCGTCAGACGCCAGACGGTTTGACCGGTTTGAGGATCGGCAAACACGCGTTTTTGGGAAGGATACGTCGTGCCTGGAGGATCGGCGCTGACGATCACGGGCGGGCCCACCACCGGCGGGGAGAGCACGCCGCCGCCGGCCTGTTGGACCGACGGATCGGCTGCAGGAGACTCGGCTTCGAGGAGGCTTGCGGTTAACACCGTCGCCGCCAGCAGACTGCCGATGAGTGCCAGGATCGCTTGTCGCATGAGGCCCCTGAAAAGACACATGCCGGACTACCGCTCTTTCGGTAGCCCGGCAATCCTCATGCGTCGAGCTGCGCTCTGTCGGCAGCCCGGCGATCCACTCAGAGGACCCGTAGCTTTGCGCCCTCACGTTACCGTGAGTTTGCCATTTCTCGAGAGCTGTTCTACTAAGAAGTATGCCTGATGAGGGAGCGGCAAAACAAGCGCAGGACGGGCGTTAGGGTTGATCCGTCGCGGGAGGCGTCGTCGGAGCCGCCGGATCTTTCAGCAGGCCATAGGCGCGCCGGTCGTGCGGGATGTAGCCGGAGTCCCGCACCAGCTTGCCGTCGAGCAGGTGCAGCACGCGCTCGGCCCGTCCCATCATCGCCGGATCGTGCGTGGCGTACACAAACGTGATCCCGTCTTCTCGATTAAGTTGTTTCAAAAAATCCATCAGCGACATCCCCGTCGCGCGGTCGAGGTTGGCGGTGACTTCATCGCCCAAAATCAGCTGGGGGCGGTGCACGATGGCTCGCGAGACCGCCACACGCTGCTGCTGGCCCCGGCTGAGCCGGTTGGGCCGCCGATGGAGGAAGTCGCCAAGACCGACGCGGGTCAGCACGCGGGTGGCTTCGATCCGCTGCTCCCGGCTGGATTTGCCCTGGACCCACAGGACGTATTCCACGTTCTCAAGGGCGGTGAGGGTCGGAATCAGGTTGTAATCCTGAAACACGAAGCCGATCCCGTGGAGTCGTTGATCCGCCAACTGGACGCGGGATAACATGGCGGTATTGCGGCCATCAATCGTCACGCTCCCTTTCGAGGGGATATCAAGACACCCCAGCAGGGTCAACAGGGTGGTCTTGCCGGATCCCGACGGGCCGGTCAGCGTGACGCATTCGCCGCGGTGGATGGCGCAGGACACATCCTTGAGGATGGCGATCTCTTCAAGCCCGTCCTTCACAATCTTCCAGAGATGGCGAAGTTCAAGCAATGCGCTCATGAGCGATAAATCGCGGCGACGGGATTCAGCCGCCCGGCCCTCACCGCGGGATAGAGCGAGACGACTGACGTCACCACGATCAGGATCAGCACCGACAAGACCACGTGCTCTGGATAGACGCGCGTGTAAATCACCGGACTGACATACCCCGCCGAAAACGTGTCCGCGGCATACCAGAGGGGAATCCCCACGTACCCAAAGTAGGTCACCAGGCTGTAGCCGAAGAAGACGCCCACCCCGATCCCCACGCATTGGAGGAGAAACGACTCCAACAGCACGAGACGAATGAGCTGTCGGGGCTTCACCCCGATAGCCAGCATGACGCCAAACTCCTTGGTCCGCTCCAGCACCGACATGATCACCGTATTCATGATGCCGATGGCGATCACGATCGTCATGGCCACGACGATCACGCGCACGATCCCCTCCCCCCAATCCGCCAGCGATTTGGCCTCAGGCTCGGCTTGATCCCACGTGAGCACTTCATACTTGGCGGTATCGACGGCGTGATTCACGAAGGGAAGAAACGACGACATCGCCCTCAGATCGTTGAGCCGCACGACAATCTCCGACACATCGGAGCCAATACCTAAGAGCTCTTGGGCCGAGGCGATATCTGCGTACACGACTTCTTCATCCAGGATTCTCGTGCCGGCGTGAAAGATCCCTGTGACGTGGTAGGCAAACCCTGTGAGGAGCCCATCGACCGAGTGCACCATCACGACCACTTTATCCCCGACGGCCACATTGAGCTTCTCGGCCAATCGATCGCCGAGAAGAATCTCTTTCTTGGCGCCATCAGAAAGAAACACGCCTCGCGTGATCAGGCTTTTGACCCGTGTCACATTGACTTCTTGCTGCGGATCGATCCCCAGCAGCATGGCGCCTTTGGAGTGCTCGCTCGTGCCGATCATCACCCCGCATTTCACGCGACGCGCAATGCCGATCACCTCCGGGTGCCCTTGAATGTCCTGGATGAGCCGGACCGGATCGGTGATGGTCAGTCCCGGAGACATCGTCTTGTCAAACCCGAGCGCATGAACTTGGACGTGCCCGGTAAAGAGGCTGGTGGCGTTTTCCAACATGCCGGCGGCGGCTCCATCCTTATAGCCCCACAAAAAAATCAGGCCGCCGAGCCCCACCTCAATCGCCAGGATCGTAATGAGGGAACGGCGGGCGTTGCGCCAGATGTTGACGAACGCCATTTTCAGAAAAATATCCGTCGGCAGTTTCATTCGCTGCGCTCAAGGTATTCCCGCGTAAAGATCGCCTCGGCCACGGGGAGATTGAACTGCGCGGAGCGCACCGTGACCGTGGTCTCATGCCCGGCCTCGAGGTGGTTGACCATGTGCCACGTCATGGGGTAGTCGCGATCATTCAGGGGTTGAAAGTTGGTGTAGGTGAGTGTCCGTATGTGCACCAGTTTCTCGTTATAAAATTCGAGTTTCACAAACGCCGCATCCGTCGTACGCAGCCAGGCGCGTAATTTGCCATACACGACCGGGGCATCGGGTTTCGGCGTCAACTCAATCAGATAGGCGGGAGCGCCGTCAACCGATTCCTGCCCGATGAATTGATGCGTATAATCTCTCGGGAGGTAGCTTTGCTTCACAAAGTCATCATTGCTAAAATCGCTGCCCAGAAAATCTTCGAGCATGAGCGAGGGGGGGATCAGCACGGTTCTCTCCGCCGCCGGAAGGTACTGCCAGAGACGGGACGCAAGCTTCAGAAACCCTTGCCCTTTGGCCTTGGGGGGATCGAGCACCCGGACAAACGTCTTGTCAGTCCCCAACATCCAAGAACGCAATTGATAGGTCCGCTCCCATTTCGGCGTCACAACGTCGAGGCTCGCGTCCATCTGATTGGCGTCGCCGCGCAAATGCGAATCGGCGCGGGTGATCCACTCGGTGGCGTTGATGGGCGCGGCGTCCTCGGCGCTCGACGCTGCCGCCATGACGACGGCCAGACCCACGATCAGACCTATGGCTCCATAACGACTCATGACGCGCCGCCTGCTTAGCCCTGCGTAACGGTTGATAAGCGTTGTTGAGACCGCATACCTTTGAAGTATACCTGATCAGGGGAGCTTAAAAAAAGTACTGCAGCTCAAGAAAATAGAGACTCTCTTTGGCGCCAAACTCATCCGTCGTGCTGCCCCATACGGTGTCGGCGACCACTTTCAGCACGAGGTTGTCTTTCAGCGAATCTTTCAGCTCAAACCGGCTGAGGAAGCTGCCGTCGGTGAGATTCACGAGGGAGCGGTTCTCAATCCGGATGAGCGGTGTGACGTCGTACCCCAGCTCAAGCCCAAGGTAGTGCCGAGCCAGCAATTGGAGATCCCCGCGCAGGGCGCGAGCCAGCTCGTAGGCCTTGGCGTCGGTTTTCCCGCGGCCGTTATAATGGTACTCGAGCAAGGCGTAGATCCCGTTGGAAAAGTTGTAGTCGGTATTCAGCGTGTACTGGAAGAAATGCTTTTCGCCGGCCGGGTTTTCAAACAAGAACTCGCCCCGCAGCGCCGCTTGCCGGATATTGCCGGCGAGGTCTCCTCCGAGGGCTCCGGCGCGTCCCACGCGGCCGCCCAGCAGCCCGGCCTCGTAGCCAAGGATATCTTTGGAGCCTCGAACCATCCATCGATTGGGATGCAGCCGCTCCCCTCGAGGGGTGTAGACGACGTTCAGCTCCCCGACCTGAGGAAACATGAAGCGGGTATTGACCGCATCCACCCCGTCGCGCTCCTCCAGCTCGATCCGGGTGGTGTCGAAGGGGTTAAAGACGTCGGTCGGCGTGGCAAACCGCCCCACACCCCAAGGAATTTGCTGCCGGCCGATGTCGACATTGACCATCTCGGAGCGCAAGGACGCGTACGCCCGATGCAGCGAGTGTTCGTAGAACGCGCCGCCGTCATCGACAAACGTCTGGCTCAGATCTAAAAATTGCCGCTGCTCGGCGTGCCGCCGCAGCAGCTTGGCGTCGCCCCGGCCGGCAAAACTGCCGAGCCAAACTTCTTGATCATAATCCACCGCTGCCGTGAAGAAATCCTCAGGACGCCAGCGGAACTTGAGTCGCGTGCGATTGACACTGGCCAACAGATCTTCACCGCCTTCCGTGGCCGCCAACGGATTGTCGGCGACGTCAGGATTGTTGCCGGTGGCCCGCGTCCACAGATTCAGCGTCTTCACATAGCCGGACATCGACCAGCTCTTCTTCGTTGCTGAGACAACCGACGGCGTGGTCGACGGAGGAGGCGGCTGTGCGGCAACTGACCGTGGCGTTGTTGGCGGCGCAGCGACGTGCGGCTGAGCCTGCCCCGCACCCGTGCGGTGCGGGGGGGCCTGCCGCATCGCCTCCTCCATCATGAGGTCCCGCATATGGGGTGTCGGAGCAAACGGCGGCGGGCTGGCGGAAGAGGCGGTGAGGCTGTTGAGGGTTTCTTCGATCACGCGCTGCCGATCATCGGAGGAGGCAGGCGGTTCGGCGCACAATGACGGCGCGGCGTACCAGACAGCGATGAGGCTTACGAGGACAGCGATTCCCGGTTGATAGGCCATGCGCCATGTGTTCCTCGCGAACCCTCGGGACCGGGAAGCCCGTTGAGCCGCGCGCGTAAAGGTATTATAATAGGATAGCTGTCAACTGGCAAGACGAGACCGTAAAGGAGCTGTCATGTCCACACGTGAACGACTGCAGGCCACATCAGGCCTCGCACTTGGGTTCATTCTTCTGGGCATCATCGCGCGGCTCGTGCCGCATCCGTGGAACGCCACACCGATCACGACCCTGGCGCTCTTTAGCGGCACGTATCTCTCCCGACGCTGGAGCCTCGTCATTCCCCTCGCCGCCGTGATCATCAGCGACATGTGGCTCGGCTGGCACAACACGATTCCCTTTACCTGGGGCGCCTTCGCGCTGACCGGCGCGCTGGCATGGTGGGTGCGGCCATCGCCGACCATCGCGCGCATCGCCACCGGGACGCTCGCCGGGTCATGCCTCTTTTTTCTCATCACGAATTTCGGCGTGTGGCTTCAAGGCGAGCTCTACCCGATGAGTGCGGCCGGGCTCTGGCAGTGTTACGTGGCGGGCATTCCCTTCTTCCGCGCGATGGCCATCGGCGATGCGCTCTACTCGGCCGCGTTCTTCGGCGGCTATGCGCTGGCGACCGCGCGCACGCCGTCTCCGATCCGAGGATAGCGAAAGACGCCACTGTTGAACCCGGCCGACATCTATTTGGTGGGACTCGCCAGCGGCGTTGTCTTGCTGCCCATCACCTCGTTCCGTCGGCTCTCCCCCCTCTGGCTGAAGCTGTTGCTTGTCGCCGCCGGGTGTCTGTTGATCATCCGATACCTCATGCTCGGACTCCCCGATCCGGTCGCTCCTCCGATGGGACGGTGGAGCGCCCCATTCGTCCGCCTCACCGGCGCGATCGGCGTCACACTACCCGGCATCTTCGCCATGGATCAGCTGATTCGGCATCCGGCGATGACTCCTCAGAAACTCCTGCGATGGTGCGCGCCGCTGATCGCGCTGGATCTCGTGACGTGCTGGCGGATCCCCCTGGCCATGCTGGTTCAGGGCGCGGTGGGTTTGGGCTTGGCGAGCGCGTGCGCGATGCTGGGCGGGAAGATCCCCGTGCCGTCGATCCGCAAGCCGTTGGCGATCCTCGGACTGGCGTACGGCATGTGGGCTGCCGCCAATCTTCTGATCGGGCTGGCGACCGCCATCCCCCTTCGCTGGATGCTCCTGGCGGAGCTCAATCTCATGCTCGCGGTGTGGCACGCGTTTGACATGAGCGCCACGCCCCAGAATTCCTAGCGCCGTTCCAACATGTTTTGGAACGGCGCTAGCAGCCACACGAGGCGGCGAGCCGATCCAATCCTTCCTGCATGGAAATCTTCGGCACGTAGCCGAAATCCCGCTTGGCTTTTGAGATGTCGTAGTAATGCGAGGTGGACAGCTCCGAGGCGAGAAACCGCGTAATGAACGGTTCGCCCGGCAGGTGTCCCGCGCGATAGAGCACTTCAAGCCCAGCACCCACCATCCGCGCCAACCGGGCGGGGACACGCCTCGTTGCCGTGGGCACTCCAAGCCGGGCGAGTACTTGGTTGATAAACCCCCACAGCCGCACCGGCTCGCCATTGCTGAGAAAATAGACCTGCCCGGCTACCGGTGATCCTGGGACGAGACGATCGGCTGCGAGGAGATGGGCATCGGCGCAATTTTCCACGTAGGTCATGTCAACGAGATTCCGGCCGTCTCCCACCATCACGAGCCTTCCCGTCTTCGCCCGCGCGAGCAGTTGAGGAATGATGTGCGTATCGCGCGGCCCCCAAATCAAGTGGGGGCGCAGCGCCGTGGTCAGCAGCCTGTTGGCGCCATTGGCCGCGATGACGGCTCGCTCGGCGATGGCTTTGGTCGCCGGGTAATAGCTGCTGTAGCGGGACGGATACGGCATCGCCTCGTTCGCGTTGCGCTGATCGCGCCCGTCGAACACGACGCTGGGCGTGCTCGTGTAGATCAGGCGGGCCACGCCGTGCGCGCGGCAACCCGCCAGCACATGCTGGGTTCCGCGCACGTTGATGTCATAAAACTCTTCCCACGGCCCCCAGAGGCCGACGCGGGCTGCGGTATGAAACACCGCCTCTTGCTCCGCACAGGCGCGCGCCACAGCCGCTTCATCGCGCAGGTCGCCGGAGACCATCTCAACACCGAGCTGCTCAAGTTCCGGATAGCGACCCCGTGCGAGCACGCGCACTGAGTCGCCGCGACTCAAGAGCCGTTCAACAATGTAGCGCCCGACGAATCCTCCCCCTCCCGTCACCAACGCTCTCATCGAATTTCTCGCTGAAGATGGCGTTCCGCCCAGACCGCAAGTGCTTCCCGAATAATCTTCGCATTGTGGCGGAAATCCACTGGAAAGCGCGGGTAAAACAAGACATGCGCAATGGAGCGGGTCACCTCGTGCTGGCGTCCGAGCTCAAGCAATTCACGACTGAACCGCGCGATGGCCCGACGGGATCGTGGCATCTTCCCCGGCTTTGGCTCAATGAGAATGATCGGCCGCTGATGCGGTCGCGGTCCGACGCCGACCAGCGCTGAGCGAAAGACATCGGGGTGTTGATTGAAAATCGATTCGCAAGGCACCGGGTAGAAGGTGCGATCACCCATGACCACGCGGTGGTTTTTCCGACCGCAGAACCATAGCCGCTGCTGCTCATCCAGATAGCCGACATCGCCCATGCGGTGCCAAATCGCCGCACCCTCCTCAATTTTCGCCATCGCGGTTTCACGCTCTCGATGGTCATACCGCTTGGTCACGACCGGCCCTTTCACCACAATTTCCCCAATCTGTCCTGGGGGCAGCACCAGCTGCTCATCCCACGCCGCAATCCGCTCATCGGTGAGCCGAATCACGTTGAGTGTGATCTCAGGCAACGCGCGTCCGACACACACGCCGCGTCCCTGCTGAGTCAATGCCCAGGTGTCCTGGAGAATTTCTGTGCCCGTCATCGACGTCAGCGGTAAGGCCTCCGTGGCCCCATAGGGCGTGTATGTTTCTGCCCCTTCAGGCAGAATATGGGTGAGCTGTTCAAGGATCGACGCGGCCACGGGAGCGCCGAACATGACCACCTTCGTGAGCGAGGGCAAGCGAAGTCTCCGCTGGGCCGCATATGGGCTGACACGATTCCAAAACATGGGGGAACCGCAGGAGCTGGTCACGGAGAATCGTTGAATCAGATCGATGATCGCGCGCGGATCCGCCTGGGCTGGTTTGCTGGGATTCATCGGCGGCAGGACACAGGGAATGCCCATCATCAGATAATAGAGCGCAAAGGTCGGAAACGCCGCGAGCCCGATGCGATCGTCTTGAAGGTAGTGCTCGCGCATCAGACGAATCTGAGCGGCGAAGACGCCGTGGGAATAGTGCACGCCCTTCGGGATCCCGGTGCTGCCGGTGGTAAATGCGACGGCGGCCAGGTCATTCGGGCTGACTGCAGCCACGGGAAACGGCCGCCAGGTGGCGTCGCGCAGTTCGGTATGCGTCCGCCCGCTCCACCACCACTTCTTCCCGACGGTGACGGCATGGGTGATTTGGCGAAAATATTTTCCCGAGATGGCCTTCAAGAGATGCACGAGCGGCACGGCAATGAGCCCTCGGGGCTCCACCTCTTGAATGCAGTGCAGCAGGTTGCGTTTGCCCATGCCAGGATCGATGAGAATGAGCGTGGCCCCGATTTTTAGAAGTGCTATCGCGATCGTCAGCAACTCAACACCGATGGGAACCAGCAGCAGCACGCGATCCCCGGGCCGAATCCCAAACGCGCTGAGGCCATGCGCGTATCGATCGCTCTCCTCATTGAGCCGCTGAAACGTCACCTGGGCATACGCTACCGTACCTTGTATGCGACGGCCGCGTGGATAGATGAGCGCGATGCGAGATGGATCGCGGCGCGCGATCTCCGTCACGAGCAACGCCAGGTTCGCTGAGGCGTCCATCAGCCCTCCGGATGGCTCGCGAGAAATTCGTGCATCCAGGAGATGATCCGCTCAGAGGCGTCTTCCACCACGTAGTGTCCCGCATCCTCAACGCGTTTCACCTGTGCGTGTGGAAACCGCCGTTCCCACGCGCGGAGGAAGGCCGGGCTAAACACGGGATCCTGCATCCCCCAGACGATGAGCATGGGATGGCGCTGGAACTGCTCAAGCTGCTGATCAATGGCGTGCAAGACCGGATAGGTGGGATGGGTCGCCGGCATGGGGATATCCTCAACAAACCGCGCGGTGGCGATCCGGTTGGCATACGAGTCATAGGGCGCGAGATATCCTGCCTTGACGTCTGGCGTCAAACGTTCCTGATGGGAGCACGCGGTCCGCAGGGCAATCCGCGCAAAGAGATTGAAGCGCCGGATGAGCACTTCGCTGATCAGTGGGATGCGACAGAGCCGCAATCGAAACGGCAACACGGATGGATCGACGAACGCTGTCGTATTAAACACCACGAAACGGGAAACCGTCTGTGGATGGCGCACCGCATAGCCCATCCCAATCATGCCGCCCCAGTCATGCATGACCAGGGTGATACGCTTTAAGTGCAAGTGTTCGATGAGGAGCTCGAGATTGGCGATGTGTTGCGCGAGGCGATAGGGGTAGTGCTGGGGTTTATCCGAGAGCCCCATGCCGATATGATCCGGCACGATGACTCGGTAGCGGTCGCGGAACGCCGTAATCAGATGCCGGTAGTAGAAGGACCAGGTGGGGTTCCCATGGAGCATGACGAGCGGTTCACCTTGGCCCTCGTTGAGGTAATGATACTTCAATCCGCCGGGAAGCTCAAGATCGTGGGAGGCGAAGGGATATAGCTTCTTGGATAGCACTGCCATGCTCACCTTGCATGGTAGCACGTTCAATCAATCCATCGCAAGGTGGAGTGGAATCAGAGTCGACGCAGGACAAAACGCATGAGCCCACATGCTTTTGCCTCAAAGATGCGAGTGCAGGCCAGCAGATAATGCTCGTAATGCGCCGTGGTGGCTTCTCCCACGATGGCGACAGCCTCTTTGCGTCGCGCTTGTAAGCGATCGTACCATGCCTGGGTGGTCTGGCGATACTGTTCACGATCGTTTCGAATGATTTCGATTTCGAAGAATCCCTCAACCGCTTCGGAAAACTCCGCAATGCGGGGCAGCGTGGATTCCTCAAACACCTCGACAATTTCAAACACATCATAGGGATCAAAACCATTCTGGAGTTCTCCAACCCGTCTCATCAACCCTGCGAGTTGCGTGCGGACCAAAGGAACTCGTCGACTGAACGACAGGAGTGCTTGGGCCCCTCCTGGCCACCACCGCCACAGCGTCGGCCCCAAGATGCGCTCCATTCGCCCAACATTTTCAAAGATAATCGTCTGACCTGACATCCACCGTCCTGGCTTCAGCATCCGATGGCATCGCTGAAAGAACGTGCGGTAGGCGTTGATTTTTTGATGGCTGGATAATCCTAGTCGCGCCGCATGCTCTAAGACCCCCACGGCCAAGATGGCGTCGTAGGAGCCCGTGGGTTGATGATCGGCCCACCCTTCCAAGCGGGCGTCGATCTTCGGATGGTTGAGCGCGCGAATGTAATCAGCCTGCGCCTTGCTGAGAGTTAAACTGACGACGTGTCCAACGCCATGCTCATCCACAAGCATCCGCGACAAGCCGCCCCACCCGCAGCCGATGTCGAGGACCTGGGACGCCTCGTGCGCCCTGGCCTGGGCGATGTGCCATTCATATTTTCTGAGCTGGGCGGCCTCGAGCGTGTCTCCGGGCTCCCACATGGCGCAGGAATAGCAGAAGGTCTTGGCGTCGAGCCAGAGGGCGTAGAAGTCGTTACCGACATCGTAGTGGCGTTGAATGGCGCGAGGCGACGCCCCGAGATAGGTTGATGTCATCTTCCAGCTTCATCATCCTTGCGATTTGATGCCGACGGCGGCAGACACTGGTTCCTCGCGATGCCGATGCGCCGGCACGTAGGTAAACTTGCAGAATCCTGTCGTCACGCCAGCACTTCCACAGACGATGAGCACGCGCATCCCCGGCTGGAGCTTGCCTTCCTTTAGCGCCATCGCCATGCCAAGCGGGATGGAGGCGGAGACAGTATTGCCGAACCGCGCGTACGTCCGGTACACGCGGTCCGCATACTCCGGCACAAACTGCTTGATCCCCGCGGAGGTCGAGACATCGCTCACATCATGGCAAAAGATAATATCGTGAGGATCCTTCGAGAGCTGCGCGTCGGACTGATAGTGTTCCGTTAACTTCTCCACGACAAAGGCGAGTAATTCTTTCGGTGCCGCGTAGAATTCCAGCGGACCTTGGCGGCTGCGACTTCCGCCATGGCCGAGGAACTGCTCGGCGTTGGGAAGGGTGATCTGACACAGGTCATACGACTGCTCCCAGCTCTTCAAGGACACATGGAAATTATCCGGCTGCCCATCAGCCACCAGCACGGTCGCCGTGGCGGCCTCCCCAATCGTGTAGCCTGCGACTCGATAGTAGAGATCCTGGGGACGCCGCAAGGGTGTTTTGTAATAGAGCGCCTTCGGGTCCTTCCTCCCCGGGGCGAGCCCCCCGCATTCCTGGCAATTGAATTCCGCGTTGATGATCAACGCAGTTTTGTAGGTCCCTTGGTCCAGAAAACTTTTCGCCACCGATAGGCTGCGCACCCAACTCGCGCACGCGTCGGTCACGTCGAAGCACGTTGCCGCGCGTAGGCCAAGGAGGCTCTTGAAGAGGTGCGCCATCGCCGGCTCAAGCCACGCCCGCCCCACCCCGGTGTAGATCACCAAGTCGACAGCCTCCGGGGCGATCTCAGCGCGCTCGAGCGCCTCTCTTCCAGCCTGGAGCGCAAAATCAACGGCGGTCTCCCCAGGGGCTCGGTGATATCGAATGCGCGTCCCGGAGTGCTCCAAAGCCTCGCGGAGCTTCTTGGCCAGCATATTTCGCACGAAGAAAAACTTCCGGTTTTGCCTCCGAAACTCCTCAATCACCATCTCATTGGTGACTTGCCTGCTGGGCAAAGCGTAGGCCATGCCGGCGATTTTCATGAAGCCCCCTCCATCTCCCTGGACAGAGAAAACACAATGACGATGTGGGTAACCTGATAAGTGTACCTGATTCGCATCGGATGCTTCAAGGAGCGAAGCGATCGGCGTTGCGCCGGGCCATATGGATGCTCGTCGCGCTGACAGGAATCACAGCCGACGAAGGACAAAGCGCACCAGGCCGCACGCCTTCGACTCGAAGACGCGGACGCACGTGGACAAATAGCGCTCATAGTAGGCCGTCACCGCCTCGCCCACCAGAGCGATGGCCTCGGTTCGCCTGGCCTGCAATCGTTCGTGCCACTCCTGCGTCGTTTTCCGATAATCCTCGCGGTCATTGCGAATCATCTCAATCTCGAACAGCCCCTCGGTCGCCTCGGACAACTCGGCAAGACGAGGCAGCGTGGATTCGGCAAACACATCCAGGAGCGAGAGCGCGTCAAAGGGATCTAAACCGTCATGAAATCCCCCCAGGGACTTCATCAGCCGCGAGAGCGCACGACGGAACACCACCGATCGGCGGCCCAAGGAGACGATGGACACGGTGCCGCCCGGCCACCACCGCCACAACGTCGGTCCCATCACGCGCTCCACACATCCAATCGTTTCATACGTAATCGTCTGGCCTGATATCCACCGTCCCGGCTTGAGCATCCGATGACAGTGCTGGAAGAACGTGCGATACGCGTTGATTTTCTCTCGACTGGATAATCCGGACCGCGCCGCGTGTTCCAGAACGCCCACCGCGAGAATCGCATCATACGGGGCAGCGGGGCGATGCTCGGCCCACCCCTCTAACCGGGCCTCAATTCTCGGATGGTGGAGGGCTTGAATGTACTCAACTTGCGCGTTGCTGAGGGTCAAGCTGACGACGTGTCCGACGCGGTGCTCATCCACAAGCAGCCGCGACAACCCGCCCCACCCGCAGCCGATGTCGAGGACATGGGACGCCTCATGCGCCCTGGCCTGAGCAATATGCCACTCGTATTTTCTCAGCTGGGCGGCCTCGAGCGTGTCTCCGGGTTCCCACATGGCGCAGGAATAGCAGAACGTCTTGGTATCGAGCCAGAGGGCGTAGAAGTCGTTGCCGACATCATAGTGACGCTGAATCGCGCGAGGCGATGCGCCTCGATACGCTGATGTCATCTGGCGGCTCCGCTCATCTCATCAACAATCCACAGGTACGCACGCGAACACATACTCGAAGAGAATCTTTCTGCGAAGCAGTGATCGGCGGCAGAGCTGGTTGCCAATGAAACGTCTCAGCCAACCCGGGGAATGAAAATAAAACAAGCTCATCGGAGCCTGCAGCCACCGAGGGCCGAACACCTGCTCGGTGCGGCGGACATACCGGGAGAGGAACGCTTCGCTGAAGTCATTGCGGCAAAGCGCTTCCTCCGCAACCTCAGCCGCTAATTTCGCCGAATGAATCGCAGGGCGGATGCCCTCGCCGGCCCACCGCGTGGCAAACCCACCCGCATCGCCTGCTAACAAAAACCGGTCGCCGGCGAGTCTGCGCGGTGTGGCATCATAATATTTGTACGGATGGCCGAGAAACGGCGTCAGCCGATCTTTAACCCCCTCCAAACGACCCAGCGCCTCAAGGCGTTTCATGAACCGCTCGCGCGCCTCATTGAGATTCCGGGTCTTGTGCTGAAAACGTCCCACTCCGACGTTGAGCCACCCCCCTTTGGTGACATACCAGCCATAGCCGAAGTAATCGTCCTCAAAGAAGAGCTCCGCCGTCCCGTAATGAGGTGTCAGTTTCCGCAGAACTTCCTCGCCCAAATACGTCTCAGATTCGGTGGCGACGATAATCCGCTCCTTCTCAACGTGGTTGCCGAAACGGCGCGATACGGGACAATTCGTGCCGCCGGCACCGATGATCAGCTTTGCGCGCCAGACATTCCCCCCCTGCGCTGTGATCACTACCCCGCCCTCTTCGGGTCGCTCGATGTCCATAATTGCAATACCTTCTCGAATCTCAGCACCATTGGCGGCAGCGCGTTCTAGGAGGAAATGGTCGAATTCGCGGCGGATGATGCAGAAACTTGCGGTTTTCGCCTCCCGCGTTTCATAGTAGGTCGTGCCCACGACAAAGGACGACGCGGTGAAACGTTGGAGGGTATGGGGGTAGTCGGCGGGTGCTAATTCGAGCAGCTCAAAGACCGGCGGGGTAATCCACCCTGTGCAAGGTTTAATGCGGGGAAATACTGCCTTATCGAGGACGAGGACCTTTCGGCCGCGGCGGGCGAGGTTGAACGCGGCCGTGGAACCTGCCGGCCCTCCTCCGACGATGATGACATCGCAATCTGTGTGCGAGGAGGGCATGCCTTCCCTCCGTCTGTTATTCGTACCGGAACTTGCAGAACCCCGTGGTGACGCCGGATGCGCCGCAGACGATCAGCGTGCTCATGCCCGGCTTGAGTTTCCCCTCTTCAAGGGCGAGCGCTATACCCAGCGGAATGGACGCTGAGACGGTGTTGCCGAATCGGGCATGCGTGCGGAACACCCGGGAGGCGTACTCCGGCCCCATATGCGCAATACCCATCTGTGTTGAGACATCACTGACGTCATGGCAGAAGATGATATCATGCGGCTCGCGTGAGAGTGCCGGGTCGCTCTTGTAGTGCTCAGTCAGCTTCTCAACGACCGTAAAGAGCAAATCTTTCGCCAGGGTGTTGAGGGCCATCGTTTGATACTGTATGTTGTGGCCGTTGGCTGGCTTTCCTGATGCTCCCACGGCGACCAGGGCTCGGCTCGGGATGTATTCGTGGGCATTCGGCATCGGGATTTGGCACAGGTGGTACGTATTGCTCCAGTTCTTGAAACTGAAGTAAAAATTGTTGGGGTCGCCTCCGGCGGTGACAATCGTTGCCACCGCCACTTCCCCGACGGTGTAGCCGGCAAACCGTAGGTACAAATCTTCAAGCCGTCTGAGGCGCGGTTCCACGCACGCCTCCAAACACATAAATTCCGAATTAATGATCATGACGGTCTTGTACGTTCCTTGATCCACGAAGCTCTTGGCAATAAACAGGCTGCGCAACCAGCTGGCACAGGCATCGGTCACATCAAAACAGGTGGCGTTGGTCAGGCCGAGTTCGCTTTGAAACAGATTCGCCATCGCCGGCTCAAGCCACGCGCGTCCCACCCCGGTGTAAATCAGCAAGTCGATCTGCTCCGGGGCGATCCCGGCTTTTCGCAGGGCTTCAGTGCCGGCTTTGAGGGTGAGGTCAATCGCCCGCTCGCCCTGGTTGCGGTGGTACCGAATGAGCGTTCCGGCGCGCACGAAGCCTTGCCGCAACCGACTTGCCACCATGCCCTTGGCAAACATGAACGCCGCCTTCCACTGATGGTGGCGGAGAATATCTCGAATCACCATGTCATTGGTGACTTTTTTGCTGGGAAGCGCGTAGGCGATGCTGGCAATTTTCATCAACGGTCCTGCATCTGTTGCCGATTCTGCGGTAGGTCCGCGAAGGATATACCATATGAGTATACCCAATTCCGACGGTGCCTGGCAAGGAACGTCTCGTCGACGGTTTTCGCTTGACGGGAACTATGCGATAAATCATAGTAAGTGGTAAGATAACAGGGAGGTTTCAGATGGTCGTGCACGCCGCGTCAGCCGCAACAGCGGAGTCAACCGTCCTCGTCTCAACGGAGTGGGTCGCCCAGCACCTCACCGACCGCTCCCTCCGGCTCGTTGAGGTGGACGTCGACACCACCGCCTACTCGGAAGGCCATGTGCCTAATGCCCTGGGTTGGGCGTGGGATACGCAACTGTGCGACACCCTGCGCCGCGACATCATCCCGAAGGCGAAGTTTGAGCGGCTGCTGGGGGAGTCCGGTATTGGCAACGCCACAACGATCATCCTCTACGGGGATAACAACAACTGGTTCGCCGCCTGGGCGCTGTGGCAGTTGAAGGTCTACGGCCATCATGATGTCCGCCTGATGAACGGCGGCCGCAAAAAGTGGATCGCCGAAGGCCGTGAATTGACCACGGAGGCGCCGAAGGTCACGGCGGCCTCGTACCAGGCCCAGGAGCCGGATCACTCCATTCGCGCATTGCTGCCTGAGGTGATGGAGGCCTCGGCCAAGAAATCGGCGCACCTGATCGATGTCCGCAGCCCGCAAGAATACAAGGGAGAGATTCTGGCTCCCCCCGGACTGCCGGAAACCTGCCAGCGCGGCGGCCACATCCCAGGGGCGGCGAGCATCCCCTGGAGCAGGGCCTGCAACGACGACGGCACCTTTAAGAGCCTCGAGGAATTGAAAGCGCTCTATGGAGTGGTCGGCATTACCGGCGAGAAGCCGGTGATCGCGTACTGCCGCATCGGCGAGCGATCAAGCCACACGTGGTTTGTCCTCAAGCACTTGCTGGGCTACAAGAACGTCAAGAACTACGACGGCAGCTGGACCGAGTGGGGCAATCTTGTGGCCGCGCCGATTGAGAAACCCTAACCCCAGATCGATATCAGATATCAAATGGCCATTTGATATCTGATATCGCCTTGAGTAATGGCGAAACCTGAAGAGTATTCCGAACGCAAGATTCAATTGGCCGGTTGGCCGGCGAATGTGGTGACGTACAAACTCGGCGCCGTCTACCACACCACGATCGACAACACGGATCCAGGTGCTTGGGTGGTTAAGGCGCAAGGAACCACGAAGCAAGAAGCCGAAACCAAAGCCCTGAAAGAAGCCGAAGTTCTTCTCGCCAAAGTCAAGACGAGTAAACCGCCTACCGGTTGTACTTCCGCCCCGGGATTCTAATCTCACTTCTTGTTTCAAGTTTCGGGTTTAAAGTTCCAAGTTAGCGTAACAACTTGAAACCTGAAACATTAAACTTGAAGCAATCGTTGTATTTTCCAAGATTGTTCCTCCAGCTTGTCCCGCCTTGCTATCAACGTTACAATGACGTCATGGGGGGTGCGCAGCTACGTTCAGCATTCATTCGCCTGACCGCTCGTCGCTACCGACGAATCCTCATCGCGTCCTTTGTGACGTTGGCCATCAGCGTGGTGCTGTTAGTATCGATCGGCCTCCTCCAATGGCGCGGCCATCAGGCGATCCAGCGCGATGCGCGCAACAGCATCGCCGACCTCAGCAGCCAACTGCTGAGCACCCTCAAAAGCCGGCGCGGCACCGTCACGTTGCTGCGCGATACCATGAATCGCCAGCCGCAGCTGCCCGCAGCGTCCCTCAAGGCGATGGGAATCAGCGCGGTGGCGCACACGCGGTATCTCGTGGGCATCGGGCTGCTGAACGCCACGGACGGCATCGCCTGGTGGTCGACCCCGCCGTCGCTCTCCGCGGCGGATGCCGCGCAGCTGAATCGCCTTCTGCGCGCACGCAGCCAGAACGCCGCAACCTGGCGGAGCCCTTCGGCCTTCGTGGCGAGGGCGCGCTCAACACGGACCTGGCTGATCTTCCTGGAGCCGCTGCGCGCATCCTCGCACGGGTCCGCCGCCGTCTGCGGCGTCTTCGACGTGAAGGCCTTGGCCGATGATGTGTTCGCCGCCCAGGCCTCGCCGGATGCCCCGGCGCAATTCCTGCAGGATCAGGCCGTGCTGTATCGCTCGCCACAATGGATCGCTGACGGATCGCCTGCTGCGCCGATGACCGTGGAGCACGCGTTCGTGTTTGCCGGCGCGCGCTGGCTGCTGCAGATGCAGCCGGAGCGCACGCCCGCCGTCCGAACCCTCTCAACGCTCACGATGACCGCCATAGGCCTCGGGGTCATGGTGGCCGCGGGCGTGATCGCCCTGGTGTGGATCCTCGCGGCGCGCACGTGGGTGCTGCAGCGGGCCGTGCTGCGACGCACGGCCGCCCTGCGCCGCACCTCCCAGCGGCTGCGGCTGATGGCCACCACCGATGAGCTCACCGGATTGAACAACCGGCGGTTCTTCCTGGACCGATGGGAGCTGGAATATGCGCGCGCCAAACGGTACAACCGCCCGCTGGCGTGCTTGATGATCGACGTCAACGGCTTCAAGCAGGTCAATGACCGGCTCGGCCATGCCGCCGGCGATGTCGTGCTCCAGCAGGTGGCTCGCGAGCTGCGCATGATGCTGCGGCAATCGGATCTGCTCGCACGGTTCGGCGGCGATGAATTCGTGGTCGCCCTGCCGGAAACCACCGAGCCGCAGGCCGCCGCCGTCGCGGAAAAACTCCGGCAGATCTCGGTGGCGGTGCCCAACGGCCGGCGCCGCGGCCTCTCCAGCGTCACCCTCAGCGTCGGGATGGCGCGGGCCGAGGCCGATCATGCGACGGCGCAGGAGAGCCTGCAGGCCGCGGACCAATCGCTCTACGAATGGAAGCGCCGCCTGCATACAACATCACGGCAATGATTGGCATCGGATATACTTGTCATGACGAATCCAATGGTTGACGACATCCTCTCCTCAGTCGGGTGGAGCGATCTCCCTGATGCCGGAACCGCCGGCAGCGAAGCGGCTCGGCGAGCCTTGGGACAGATCCCCAAACTCGCGCCGAAACTCGCCCTCGTCTTCGGCTCATCATGGCTGCAGCAAGAAGAGCTCCTGGCCGGCATTCGCGCGGTCTTGCCGACGACTCCCCTCCTCGGGGAAAGCACCGCCGGCGAGATCACGCCGCAGGGACCAGCCAGCCATCGCTGCGTCCTTGTCCTGTTCTTCGGCAAGGGGATGGTCTGCCAGGTCGGGATGAGCCTCTCGGTCGACCGCGCCCCGCGAGACGCCGGCCAGCAGCTGGCGTTTGCCGCAACACAAGGGTGTGATGGGCTGCCCCGAGCAGGATTTCTCCTGCTGGGCGACGGCCTGATGACGAGCTACGCCGAGGTCATCCGCGGATTGCAAGAGGTGCTTGGGACGGGCACCATGATTGCCGGCGGCATTGCCGGCGATGATCGGCGATTCGCGCAGACGTATCAATACTGCAACGATCACGTCGCCACGGGCGCTGTGGCCGGCGTCCTCTTCGCCGGCGCGGTCAAGATCGGCGTGGGCAGCGGTCATGGGTTTGCGCCGATCAGCAAACCGCGGCGGATCACGAAAGCCTCCGCCAACATCCTCTATGAATTGGATCAGCGGCCGGCGGCGTCGGTCTACGAAGAATACTTCGGGGCCGACGTCATGGAACGGCTCAGGCATGAGGGCATGACGAGGCAGACGATCGCGTATCCGCTCGGCATCCAGCAGGAGGCCACGGATCCTTGGCTGCTGCGCAATGTGGTGTCGTTCGGCAGCGACGGCAGCCTCCTGTGCAGCAGCGAAGTCCGCGAGGGCGCGTGGCTGCAGCTGATGATCGGCAGCCGCCAGCGAGCCCTTGACGCCGCCCAGCAGGCCGCGCAAGCCGCCGTGCGCGGCATGAACCGCATCAGTTGCGTCCTGGTGTTTGACTCCGTGATCCGGCAGATCTTGCTGGGATCCCGGTATGCGGCCGTGGAAATCGACCGGATCCGGGACGTCATCGGGACGGCGACCCCGATGGCCGGCTGCTACACGTACGGCGAGCAAGCCCCTGTCACCGCGCGCATGACCGCCGACCGCATCTCGATGCAAACCGGATCGGTGCTGGTGATCGCCATCGGAACCTAAGCGCTCATGGACACGCTCTTCGCATTCTTCAAGCGATTCACCGAGTTCAAGCGGCTGCAAACCGCGTATGAGCAGCTGGATCAGCAGGCCAAGCTCATCATCCGAACCGACTTGGAGCTGCACCGCGCGCAGGAAGAGCTCGATCGGCGGCTGGCGTCGCTGATGGCGCTCCATCAGCTGGGCCAACACCTGCGCGTGAGTCTGCGGCCTGAAGAAGTCTTCCAGAAGTTGGATGCCGCCACCGTCACCAACTTCGGATTTTCCAACGCGCTGCTGGGGCGATGCGTGAGCCCCGCGAGCCTTCGTTGGGGCGCGCTGATCGGTGTCACGCCGGCGGCGGCGGAACACGTCGCCGCGCATGTGCTGCAGAGCGGTTTGCTCGCACGCATCCTGAAGCAGCCGACCCCGTTGACCCTGATGTCCGAAACCAGCGCTCTAAACGATGAGGCCGCGTCCACCTTGCTCAAACTGCTGGGGGTGCCCTCGGCGGTGATCGCCCGCATCAGCCCCCACGAGGGCCCCTCCGGGTGCATCGTGCTGGGGCGGGCGGCGAGCTCCTCCTCCACGACAAAGGCCGATGAGGAGCTGGTCTCCATTTTGACGAATCAACTCTCGACGGCCATCGAAAACTCCGCCTTGTACGAAAAATCTTGGGTCTCTCAGCAAGAGCTTGAACGCAACGTCCAGCAACGCACCAAGGAGCTGGCCGCGGCGAACGCGCAGCTGAAGCAGCTGAATAAATCCAAAAGCGACTTTGTCTCGGCGGTCTCGCATGAATTGCGAACACCGTTAGCCGCCATCAAAGGCTATGCGTCGCTGCTGGGCAGCGGGCAATTCGGCGCGCTGGCCCCGCCGCAACAGGAGCGGATCGCGAAAATCGAGAAGCATGCGGATTTGCTGGCGCAATTTATCAACAACCTCTTGGATATCGCGCGGATCGAATCAGGCCGGGTCACGATGGATCAGAAAGAGATTCCCGTTCAAGAACTCCTCACCAGCGTCCATGATGTGGTGCTGCCGCAGATGGAGGCCAAGCGCATCGCGTATCAGGCGGATCCGGACGGCATTACGCACCTGCTCGGAGACGCGCAGCATTTGCAGCGGGTGTTCGTCAACCTGCTCTCCAACGCGATCAAATACACGCCGGAGGGCGGGTCCATCCGGCTCAGCATGGAACAGGAGCGCGGGGCCGTGGTGTCGTCCGTGGCGGACACCGGCTGCGGCATCCCCTCGGAGGAGCTGCCGAAACTGTTCCAGGAATTCTACCGCGCCAACGATCCCGTCAACCAGCAGATCCGCGGCACCGGCCTGGGGTTGGCCCTGGTGAAACGCATTGTCGAGGCCCATCATGGACGCATCTGGGCGGAATCCGTCAAAGGGAAAGGGAGCACGTTCTTCGTGGAGCTGCCCCGATGACCGAATTACGGAAGACCATCTTGATCGCGGATGATGATCCGGACTTGCGGGATATCCTGCATTCGATCTTAGAGTCGGCCGGCTTTATCGTCGGAGAAGCGGAAAACGGCCAGCGGGCCTTACAGGCGGTGCGCGAGCATCCGCCGGATTTGATCATCCTGGATTACATGATGCCCGAGCTGACCGGACTGCAGGTGTGCGAGCAGCTCAAACAGGACGTGCTCCTGCGCCACCTGCCGATCATCATGCTGACGGGAAAAAGCGAGGTGCAGGATAAAGTCCAGGGGATTTCCGCGGGCGCGGATGATTACCTGGTCAAGCCGTTTGAGCCGCAGGAATTGCTCGCGCGGGTGCAGATGGTGCTGCGGCGCACCTCCATGGACCTGGAGGCGAACCCGCTGACGAAACTCCCGGGCAATCTTTCCATCCAGCAGGAGCTGGAACGCCGCATCGCCTCAGGCTGGCAATTCGCCGCGTGCTATATCGATCTGAACCGGTTTAAGGCGTTCAATGACCACTACGGATTTCAGCGAGGCGATGGCCTCATCCAACAGACCGCT
Organism: Candidatus Omnitrophota bacterium; assembly: GCA_016209275.1. Lineage (NCBI taxonomy): Bacteria > Pseudomonadati > Candidatus Omnitrophota > Candidatus Omnitrophota bacterium. The sequence continues at coordinate 4,471 of JACQWM010000030.1, read as the reverse complement.
CAACTCCTCTTGCGGGTCTCCAAGCAGCTTGGCGGACGGGACGACTTCGTGGGGCACATCGGCGGCGATGACTTCATTCTCATCACGACCCCGGATCGCGCCGAACAGATCTGCCAGTCCGTGGTCCGTGAATTCGACGGGATGGCTCTCCCCCTCCATGACGCCGAGGATCGCGCCCGCGGCCACCTCCTGCACGCGGACCACGACGGGCGTGAGGCGAGCATTCCCCTGCTCTCCATCTCGATTGCGCTCGTCTCGAATGAAGTCCGCCCGCTGAAGACGGCCGGGCATGTGGCGCAAATCGGCGCTGAACTCAAAGCCCTGGCCAAGCGGGACCCTGGCAGCTCCTACGTGAAAGAGCGACGACAAACTCCTTCGTAGTTCAGTCGGAGGGAGCAAGCTGCGGATCGTAGACGCGAACGCGCTGCGGCGTCGCCGGCATGGTGGGTTTGCCGTTGAGCATCACATACCCCTGATTGCCGACAAGCGGAGGTGCTGGCTTCGGCGGCTGGCGGGGGGTCGGCGGCGGCCGCGGCGCCTCGGTCCGCCGCTTGAGCACTGACAGCACAGGCACGCTGGAGAACAGATTCAGCTGTCGGCGCTCAATGGCTTCGCGAATCGCCAGCTGCAGCTCGCGCACCGGAATCCGATCCACGCGCTCTCGCTCAAGATTGACGACGCGCTGGATAAATTGGTCGCGCTCGCCTCGCACCTGATCGTAGGACTGCCGAACCTCTGACACATGGCTCCGCAGCTGCTCCACCGTCTGCTCCAGCGTTTGCGCTTGCGTCCCGAGCTGCTCCACCGTCTGTACCGTGTCGGCCAAGCTCGTCGTGGCCGCGGTCAAGGCCTGCTCCAAGCTCGCTTTGGCAATTTCCAATTGGTCCATCGCCTTCGCCTGCTCAGAGAACACGGCGCGCAAACGCAGATTGCGCCGGTGCGCGAGGGCCCCCCAAGCCATGAGCAGCGCCATCAGCATCGCCAGCCCCACCAGTCCTGCGAGGAACGCGAAGCGTTTCGCCGCAAGCACCCACAGCCATGCTGCCGGAGCATGCTCCGCCGCGCGCAGAAACTGATGCAGGCCTTGCTGCGCGGTTTCCTCCAAGGGCAGCCACTCAATCCCGGCGGGATACCACCCAAGCTCTCTTGGCTCGGGATCGGACCATCGCACCACACCGCCGGCTGTGAGGGGTTGAGAGATGCTAGGAAGGGAGACATGGATCGCGATCCGCTCTCCCGCCTGGCGCGGTTCGCGCGTTAAGACGCCGGCCCCGCGCTCGCTGAGGTTGATGAGTTGCCCGTCTTTGGGAGCCTCATCCGCAGGACAGTAGTGGGTGCGTCCTCGGTGAGGAACCCGGACGGTGGTGCGTCGTTCCTGCATCCGGAATGACTACTTGGACGCCGGCTGGCTGGCGGCAGCGAGCAATTGCTTCAACCACTGGCGCTTCGAAGGATTCAGCCCCGTGAATTGAAAGCCGCTTTGATAGCGGACGGGCTGCGTGTCAAGCGTCCGCTGCCATTTGATCTTGGCCGTGGAGTCGAAGGGTTCCTGGCCCGGCAGGGACAACCGCAAGCGGCACGAGGTGTCCGTCGGCAGAGCGCGGTCGGCCTCAAGGCTGATCCCGCCGCCGCTCATATTGCGGCACGCGCCCGAGACGATCGACTCGCCGCCGTTCAGGCGAAGCTCGACGGCCATCGCCGGAACCGTGACGCGCTCCGACGCTCGCCGCTCGCCGACGGTGCGCAAGATCGTCAGCTCCTTCGTGAGGCGCGCCATCATCGCTTGCAATTCGCTCCGGCCCTGTTGCGCCTCATCGAGCGCTCGTTGCAGGGTGGCGACTTGCGCCTCCAGCGCTTCGGTCCGCACGCGCTCCTCGCCAAGAAACCAGCTCGCTTCCCGCGCTTCGCGCTCGGCGGTTTCAAGCCGCGACGACAGGTCTTGGAGAATGGCCAGCTGATCCTCCAGGTGAGCGACGCGCGTGCGCGATTCCCCTAAATACCACTGGCTCTCTTCCCATTGCTTGTGCCACTTCATCGCATCCGTCTCGGCCTGCTGGCGCGCGGCAGCGTCATGGACCCGCGCATCGGAGAGCTCCTGCAGCTGGGCCTCAAGGCTGGCGGAGCGCGTCCGCTCTTCCCCGAGAAACCAGCTGGCCTCGTTGCGCTGGCGCCGCAGGTCATCGAGCTCCTGCGCGCAGCGAGCCAGCGTCGCGTTGATCTCCTCGAGCTGCGCGCGCAACGTCTCGACCTGCTTCGAGGCGGTTTCGCTCTGCGCCCCCAGGCTCAGCAACTCCGTCAGCTGTTCCCGCCCGATCAGCTGAATCTGATGTTCGCTGGCAAAGCGCTGCGCCGGGACGGTGAAGGAGCCTGGAGCGATCAAAAATCCCCGGGCCACGCGCGCCGATTGCATCGCTGACAGAAATCGTTGCACCGTCTGTTTATCATAAAACGCGCCGTGGCCGGCCACGAACCACGCGGATGACTCGCCCTGCTTCGCAATCACGCGAAACGAGCCGGCGAGCGGTTTCGTCAGCTCAGCGCTCGAGACCACCTCATACCCTTGCCGCTCAAACGTTTTCCACGCGAGTTCATCGAGCATCTTTACACCGGAGGATGCGGCCAGATCGCCCGCGCGCTTCCGCGGCCACCCTCCAGGCAGGGCGCGGCGCAACAGCCACCATCCAGCCAGGCTGATGAGGCCGATCCACATGGCCAGCGCCGTCCGCGGCGCGGAGCGGGGAGTCCATGGAGCTCCGAGGGGCCGCGGCGCGGCCTTCGCGCTTCGTGCCTGAGCCAGCGCAGCCACACCGAAGGCTCCAGGAGCAGCCGGCTGGTTGACCTGAAACGTCCAGGGTGTCGGCGTGGCCCTCGCGAGCGCTTCCTGCATGGCCCGAAACCGCTCGCTCACGCGAGCCGTGATGAGCGGGCTGGAGATGGCGCCGTCCGTCAGGCCGATTTCCATCGCCGCACTTCCCACCGAAGCCGGATGATCAATTTCGACAATCACCCGCCCGTTCTGCGAGCGGACCCGATAGGCATAGGGCCCGCTGAGCGCGATGTCCACGGCGTCAAGAAATCGAGCGCCCCGGCTTCCGGCCGCGGCGTCGTAGCGGGCCGTCAGGCTCTGCACCACGCCCCGGCCCACCGCCGTACGCTCCGGAAGCGAGCTGATCACATGCTGTTTGGGAAACCGGATGCTGATCGTGGGAGGGTGTTCGGTAAAGCTGCTCTGCCAACGGATCTGATCGCCAGCGGCCACCGTCAAGACAATGACCGTCGTGCTGCTCGCCGAGGGATCATTCGTCTGAGCCGCGAGGGCCTGCGGCAGGAGAGGCCATCCGCTCCCGCCAAGGAGGGCGAGGCCGAGAACCACTGACCACTTAGAGGAGTTTCGCAAGATCATGGACCCGAATCTCCGTTGTCTTCCACTCAGGCAGGATGGTGGCCGCGCACACCGCTTCCTGGACGCGCTCCACGCGGGCCTTGGCGAGGAGTGTCTTATCGCGGGTGATGGAGATGATGTCGCCCACGTTGACCGTGTTCCATCCGAAATCGACGACGACAAAATCCCAATCCGGATGCACCGACAGGATATGCCCTTGCAGTCCCGGCGATTCAGCGCTGCTGACGATCACCCGCTGAAGCTGGAGAGGACCCGCAGCGCCCGCTGCCCCCGCCGTGGCACCCTGGCGCAGCTGCAGCGCCATGGCTAGCTCCACTTGCAATTTATCCACCTGTTGATGGACATTCGACAGCCGCAGTTTCAGCGTCTGGACGTTTTGGTTCTCTTCATTCAACCGCCCCACCACCTGCTCCAACTGCGCTTGCGTCTTGGCCAGGGCTGCGGTGAGCTCCTGCGAGCGCTGTTGCTCCCGCTGCAGCGTCTCTTGCAATCGGTCGTGCGTCTTGACGATGTGCGCCACCCGCTGCTCCAGGGCCACGCGCCGTTCAACGGCCTGGCGATACTGTTCCGCGTTCAGCCGGCGAAAGTGATCTTCAGCGGTTAAGGCGGCTGCCGCCACAAGCGCTAGTGCCCAGAGCACAGTTCGATACCACCTCTTCACGGCGCTGGCCCTCCTTTGCAAAGAAAAATCCCCCTCAACCCATCTGGAGGGGGATCACTGACCATCCGAATTGTCTGCCGAATATGTTGTGTCACGCGGTGCGCGAGAAACTGTATGACCCGACCACTGCTTTGCTCACAGTAACAAGTCTGACGTAACTTGTCAATCCCAAAACGATATCAGATATGAAATGGCGTTTTGATATCTGATATGGATTGCCAGTTTGATATCAGATATGAAATGGCCATTTCATATCTGATATCGCCGTTGAGAAGATGCGGACGAGAGGATTTGAACCTCCATGCCTTGCGGCACGTGCCCCACAAGCACGCGTGTCTGCCAGTTCCACCACGTCCGCAACAATACACGTTGCACGTTTAACGTTAAACGTTTAACGTCATCCAGTC